>JANMOP010000072.1:0-20771 GCA_031369365.1 Methylotenera sp. | reverse complement strand
CACTAAGCACAACATTACCAGTTATGCTTGGCGGCCATAGCGGTTTGGACCCACCTCTTCCCATCTCGAACAGAGCCGTGAAACGAACCAGCGCCAATGATAGTATGCTTTTTGCATGCGAAAGTAGGTCACCGCCAAGCTCTTATATCAAATCATCTGTAAGAAGATGGTTTACGAAAAACCTCCCTAACGATGTTAGTGGAGGTTTTTTTGTTTGTACAGCACGAAATTTAAACAAGTAATCTGCTTGAGTAGGTTTTAAAGGCTTGTTTTTTTTATAAACGCAATGTAAAGTAAGTCATTGGTTTTTATAGTGATAAGCGTAATGAAACAATTAATTGCCTGTATTTTAGTATTAATACCCTGTATTTTAACATTAGTAGTAAGTGGCTTAATATTGGCCGCAGATGGTGATATTGTCGCAATCAGCAACAATGGCGATGCCTGCTACACGCCGGCACTAGAGCGTAGCAAAGAAGATGCACAATTAATGAGCGGTAAACCTGATGGCGCACTTACACGCGGAAAAGAAGTTGTCCAGCTTAAAAAAGGCAAAGATGCTTGTCTGTTGGAACGAGGCAAAACAGATGCACAATTGGCGCGTGGCAAGCATGATGCCGCGCTTACACGTGGAAAGTATGATGATGAATTAAGCCGCAGCAAGCGCAACGATGAGCTTGCCCGTGGCAGGGATACTGAACCATTGGCACGTGGCGGGCGCGATGAAGAACTTACACGTGGTAAATATGGTGATGAATTAAATCGCGGTGCGCGTGATGATGGTTTAAGTCGTGGCAAAGAGTCAGAGCCTTTAGCGCGTTGTTGCTGGGATTAAGCCGTAAAATCAGTTTAGTCTTCCTCAATCACCATATCGGGGATGTGATTAAACGCAATACGCATCGGCGCATCTTTAAGTGCGTCGTGCGCGCCAGCAAAATAAACGGTATTTTTGCCGTATTTCAAATTTAAAATATCCAGCGCTTTATTCAGCTTTACCTCACTGGCGTTGGATTTTTGAGTAAATAAATCATAAGCCGCATCCTGCACATTACTAAGCGCAGTAAAATTCACACCTACAGCAATCGGCTCTAATTTTTCACATGCTTTAGAAAGCCCTTTAAATAAGCCTTCCAGAGCATCGGTTAATTTAAGTGTGTTATCAGTCGCGCTAATGTCGCTTTCGTTATAAAAACGCGACAGGGTTTTGCTTTTAGGGTCACGCAATTTTATTTTCACGCTGATGTGCGATGTGAGTAAATCGTAGCTACGCATGCGCATGGCAGCTTTTTGTAGCAAACGATGTAGCACGGCTTTTGCGCCATGAATCGTGCGCTGTTCGGGTGGCAAAACGTGCGAATGCCCCAAGCTGCTACGCGCATTTTTAACGTAATAAGGCTCGATTCCGCGCAGCTTGTCATAATAGCGCTCGCCCTCTATACTGCCCCAAGCGGCGCGTAGTTGCTGCTTGTTGGCGGCATACAGTTTTTCTACTGTATCAATGCCATAGCGCTCTAGCCGTGCGTGCATTTGTGCGCCAATACCATTTAGGGCGCGTAATTTTAGGCTAAATAATTTTTGAGGAATATCAGCATCTTCAATCACCACGCAGCCATCAGGCTTTTGCATGTTAGATGCGGTTTTGGCCAAAAACATATTCGGCGCAATGCCGATGGAGCTAAGGATAAACGGATATTGCTTATTAATTTCCCGCTTAATTTTAGCGGCGAGTTTCAGCGCATTTTCTTTTATTTGCTGGCTGCCCGTTAAAAAGCACACCATTTCGTCAATTGATAGCACTTTTTCTACATGGGTGCAGCTTTCAACAATCTCGATTAATTTATGGTGATATTGCACATAAAGTGGTGGTCGTGCTTCTACAAAAATTATATTGGTACACATTTTTCGCGCATCGCGCACAGCAGTTCCAGTTTTAACGCCGAAGGCTTTGGCCTCGTAACTGGCGGCGATGCAGCAAGTGGTTTCGGCCATCACCGCCAGTATGCCGATTGGCTTACCGCGCAGCTCTGGGCGCAATTGTTGCTCTACTGAAGCAAAGTAGGAGTTGAAATCGACATATAATGCATTTAA
This sequence comes from Methylotenera sp., assembly GCA_031369365.1. Lineage (GTDB taxonomy): Bacteria > Pseudomonadota > Gammaproteobacteria > Burkholderiales > Methylophilaceae > Methylotenera_A. The sequence continues at coordinate 18,683 of JANMOP010000072.1, read as the reverse complement.
CGCCATGCTTTTAATTTTGAGTTTGGTGTAATGTTTGGTGTGTATTGTTGACTAATAACAGTCAAACTAAGTTTACAATTTTAAGGTAAAAACATCATGAGTAATGAACAAATTGCAATTTTCGCTGGAGGCTGTTTTTGGTGTACCGAACCCGTATTTAGTCAGCTAAAAGGCGTGAGCAAGGTTGAATCTGGCTATATAGGTGGTCACACGGTCAATCCAACGTATAAAGACATCTGCAACGGCGATACAGGCCATGCGGAAGGCATTAGAATCAGCTTTGATGCAGAGAAAATTGGTTTTGAAACACTGCTAGAAGTGTTTTTGGTAAGCCACGACCCAACCACGCTAAATCGCCAAGGCAACGACATTGGCACACAGTATCGCTCTGCCGTATTCTGCCAAAATGCGGCACAATTTGAGGCAGCCGAAAGTACGATTGAAGACTTTAACAGCGCGTTTATTTACAACGCGCCGATTGTCACCGAGATTAACGGCGCTAGTAAGTTTTACCCAGCCGAAGATTATCACCAATATTATTTCGATAAAAACCCTGGCAACCCTTATTGCATGGCGGTGGCAGCGCCTAAGGCGGCAAAAATTCGTGCGAAGTATGCAGCTTTAATTAAAAGTTAAAAATCATTGTCATTGCGGGCGCACGGCTTTATATATAACAAGAACTAGATTGCCGCGCCTAAGATAAAGCCTTAGGCTCGCAATGACAGTGGTTAAGTCTTGCTACTCAACCACTGTCGACGCCAAAAAATCATAATCATCATCACGGCGATGCTTCCCATCAAACCCAGAGCCCACCAAAAGCCATTCGCAGCTTTTAGCCAAGGCATGGTGTCAAAGTTCATGCCAAAAATGCCTGCAATCAGCGTAGCTGGCATAAACAGCATAGCCACCACAGTTAGTGCGCGCAATTCTAAGTTGACGCGCTGAGTTACGCTTGCCATATAAATATCCATCATGCTGCTTAAACTATCGCGAATCGATTCCAGCGATTCAATAAAATTCACGGTGTGGTCATACACGTCGCGCAAATAAGGCACAGTGCTGGCTTTAAAAAACGCTTTTTCGTTGCGCGTTAAACTGTTAATCACTTCACGTAATGGCCACACCGCGCGGCGCAGCTCAATGCTCACATGTTTAAGTTGGTGAATATTTTGCAGCTCTGTATTGCTGGGTTTGGCAAGCAGGCGGTCTTCCAAGTCCTCACTGTCGTTACTCACATCTTCCAGCACTTTAAAATAACTATCCACCACGCTATCTAACAAGGCATAAGCCAAATAATCCACGCCTTGCCCACGCGTATGTGCATGGTTGGCGCGTAAACGCTCACGCACTGGCTCAAAGGCACCCGTTGAGCGTTCTTGAAATGTCAGCAAAAAGTTTTGACTAAGCACCATGCTAATTTGCTCGCTGCTGGTTGACATGCTTTCTTTTTCGTAATAAAAATTACGCGTTTCTAAAAAAATATAATCTTCATATTCGTCAACTTTAGGGCGCTGCTCAGTGTTTAAAATATCTTCCACCACCAATGGGTGCAGCTTAAATAATTCGCCAATCTGCTTAATCAGCCCAGCATCGTGCACACCATGCACGTTTAGCCATAATTTTTTACCTGTGTCGGGTTTAAAAGTTGCTAGCGTTTCTGCGCTTAGCTCGCACTCAATCAACTCAGTGCCGTTGTAAGCAATCTTAGTTATTATTGGTTTATCTAGTTTACTGATGTCTGCATCGCCAATGTAGATGGGCGTTCCAGGCGGCATGCCCACTTTTTTAGAGTAATGTTTTTTGCGTGTGCGGAGGCGTTTTTTCATATACAAAAAATTGAACGTTAAGTTAACACATTGTAATACCAGCGGTGCTTAGTGGCTAGCAGTGTGCATTGTTTATAAAACATAGTCCTACGTTCATCAATTATTCATCATTCTTTTGTAATGCAGAAGAATGATGCTCGACTAAAACACAAGGCGCATATCTAGGCTAGGGAGATTTTTTTTTAGGAGAATTAGCATGGTTACAAAATTCAAGTTGTCAACATTAGTGCTTAGTTTGGCTTTGGTAATACCTACATTTGGTTATGCCGCTAGTTATTATGTCGATAATGATAGAGAGAAAGAAAACGGCAGAGATACTGTTTATACCTTATCAAATAATGTGACTAAAAACGAAGTGATTAGCTTTCAGCGCAATGCGAAAGGTCAAATGCTGGCTTTAGCTAGATTTGCAACTGGAGGCACGGGCACTGGTGGTGGATTAGGTAATCAAGGTGCATTAGCTTTTAGTAAAAATGGCGATTATCTTTTTGCCGTTAACCCTGGCTCGCATACACTTTCTGTTTTCTCAGTAGGAAAAAATGGCAAGTTAAAACTAATTGATGTTGCAGCAAATAATGGTTTAAGGCCAGTAAGTGTGACTGTTGATAAAAACCGCGTGTTTGTGGTGAATGCGGGCGATGACACTATTTTTGGTTATAAATTTAACAAGCGCACAGGCAAGCTAGAACCATTGCCGCTTACGCATAAAAGGTTAAGTGGTACAAGCACAGCGCCAGCACAAATTAGCTTTGATAACGAAGGCGAAGTTTTAGTGGTGACAGAAAAAGCCACCAATAAAATAACCACATTTTCCATAGATGAGGAGAGTAATTTACCTGCAGATGGCATAAGTTTTGATTCTGTGGGTGACACGCCATTTGGGTTTGCTTTTAATAAACGCAATCAGTTAATTATTTCAGAAGCAAACGGTGGCAGAGCGGGCGAATCTAGCGTATCTGCTTATAAAGTAAGAGACGAAGGTTTGCTGCAATTACTTAGTTCTGCTGGCGCATCTGGTCAAGCAGCTGCTTGTTGGATAGTGACTACACCAAGCGGCCGAATTGCCTACACCACCAATACGGCTTCTGGCACGGTTTCATCTTTCACGGTCAATGCAAATGGCACGTTAAAATTATTGCAAGTAGTAGCCGCTAGAGAAGCAGGCGCTACAGATATGGCCATGTCAAACGATGGAAAAACCTTGTACGTACTTGCCCCAGGGTCACACAGCGTGGGTGAATACAGTGTTGATAGAAACGGTGCTTTAACAAAAACAAGCACTTTACTGGGCTTAGCAGCTGGCGTCACAGGCTTGCTAGAACGTTAAATCTTGGTTTTTGATTTACAACATTAATTAGTTGTATTACGGCAAGTTAACTCGTTTAACTTGCCGTTTTTTGATATTAAAGTTGAATTAGATTGAAACCAGTACACCTAAATTGCCTAGGTAAACACGCGATTCCACAGAGATGTTAGATTTTTTAAAATTAAGCTTTTAAAAGTGAAGCTTTTTAAGTGCTTGCAGACGTTTTTTATGATTATTTCTTAGCATTACCTTTACGCAAAGCCTCATGCCGCGCTTTGGTTTCAGGCGTTTGCGCCAATAAAGTAAACATCCGCGCATCCTCCACCCATTGCAAACGCTCCAACATGGTGAGCTTAGCAAACGCCGCCAATTGCTCATCAGAGACGTAATAGTTAAAGCCGTTTGGCTCAGACTGAGTGCTAACTCGTGTAACTTTAATTTGTTTTCCAGCAATATGTAATGGATGTTTTTTCATTATCTTGCCTTGCCGATAATGTTTATAAATTCGGTAGCAGTTGGCATTGTAGGGCCATGTTCGCCTGATAGTAGGCCAGTTTCACTTCTACTAAATAAGGCTTGTAAAATAATTTTTCTAGATTCTGGGTCATCGTCTTTACCTTCTTTAAGACTTAAGTATAGGTTGGTAAGTAAGGCGCTTTCTTCAGAGACTCGCTGTAAATGAAACGAACTAAACATAGCTTTAGATATTGATTTTAATAGGAATGCATAGCAAGAGATAATGGTTGCAAATAATATAACGCCTTCAAGACTTTGTAAGCTTAGTGCTGATTTATCTCCTTTGAGCCATAACGTAAAGAAAATACCGAAGCCGATTAATCCTAATAGAATAGCCAAAACTAACGTTCTAGCCCAGCTTGTCCCCTGTGTATTTAGCTTGTCAGCATTGGTAGTCCAGTATTGGGCTGAAGGAGCTAAACGCAGTTTTTCTTGATAAAGGCTTTCTAAATTCGTTTGTTTTTCAGTCCAATTACCAAGCTGCTCGTGAAAGTTTTTGGAGTGAGCCAACACCGCACTATCTAAATGTGTAACTTGTTTTGCAAACCATTCAGAAAATCCTGATTCAGTTTTACTTTTCCATCCTGTTAAGCTTTTCTGAAACTCATCTACGTTTTTAATTACTTCATTGTGCTTTGCTACTAATTGGTCACGCAGGTTGGATAACGATTTAATTTCTGAATTACGTCTTTTGTTAATGTTAGTTTTATCTTGATTAATATATTCGTATGCAATCAAGTAGCCTTGAAAAAAATCAAATCCGTTTTGATGTCTAGACGATGTTTTGTTTGCTAAAGCTTCAAAAAATGCATCAGCAATGTTGCTATTAGATGTTTCGTTAAGCTCTATCCATTTTTGAATGAATGGATGATTGCCCCAAACCCAGCTTGCACCTATATATTGATTAACTAGATTTATAATTTGACTGTAAGTTGTATTTGCATCCAAAGTCTCAAAATTAGGTTCCGAGCTAGTTAATTGATTTAATACGTGTTGAAAACTACTATATTTTTGGATATATGAATTTGCAGTTGGATTTGAGGCAGACAAGCTGGTTAACGGCGTCCAGAAATCAATTTCTTTTTTGATAAACACCTTTAATGTTTCAGTTGAGTCGAATGACCAACTTTTACCAGTTACATCGGTCAGCGTTATTGGTGTAGAAAGGTTCATATTATCCTTTTTATGATAATTACTTTTGTGAGGCATCCTGCAAAGTAAAGGTGCTATTTAACACAGCCTTGCCAGCAGTGCTGTCTTTTCCATCTGCCACCACATAAGGTGTGCCTAGCCGCTCTGCTTCTTGTTTAACTTCAACTGCCGCGCGGCGCAAGGCTTTATCTGCGCCTAGTAGCTCAGGGCTGAGTATTTTAGTCGTTTCCATCAAGTGCGTTCTTTCCAATAATTCGGGTTGCGATTTAAGTGCATCACAGCAAGAATATAGATTTCATCATTACGCGAGATATATAGCAAGCCAAATGGAAAGCGGCGTATGAGTATGCGCCTGATTTCACCTTCTAGGAGTGTCCAAGCTGTTGGAAAGGTTAGAATTAACTTAATTGAAGCGTCAATTTCTTGTGTGAGTTGTTTGCCTAGCCCAGTTTGGCAATCTTCATAGTAGTCAATAGCTTCATCATATTCGTCAGCCGCCTTGGGGTGATAGCTAACTTTCATGCGCCCAAGCGATGATTGATGCGCGTTGTCATTTCTTCCATAGAAACCATTTTAACGTTACCCGAATCAATTTCTTGCAAACGCTGCTGTGCAACTTTTAACCATGCCAGCTCAATTTCAGGTTGGCTGGCATTGAGTGTCTGTAATAGACTGTCGGCAATTAAAGCGCGCTCTTCAACGGGTAGATTAGCTAATTCATTCATAATTTCGGCTGTTTTCATTTTGCATTTCCTATCAACATTTCGCAGTCACGATCAATAAGTTAAGTAATATCATGTCACTTTTACTTACTTTTGCCAAGCATCCCGCAAGGTTACGGTTCTATTAAACACGGGCTTGCCAGCTACGCTATCTTTTCTATCGGCCACAAAGTAGCCGTGGCGTTCAAACTGGAATCTATCTTCAGCGTTTGCGTCTTTTAGGCTGGGTTCTAGTTGCGCGGTGATGGTGGTGACTGAGTTTGGGTTTAGGTCTTTGATGTAATCCGTGTCGCCAGCACCAGGATGGGCTTCTTTGAATAATCTATCGTACAAGCGTACTTCAGCTGCATAAGCATGTGCTGCGCTTACCCAGTGGATATTGCCTTTTACTTTGATGGCATCGGCGCCTACTGTGCCTGATTTGGTGTCTGGCAGGTAGTCGCAATGTACCACCGTGACCTTGCCTGAGGCGTCTTTTTCAAAGCCTGTACATTTCACCACATAGCCATAACGCAGGCGCACCATGCCGTCTGGCATTAATCTAAAAAAGCCTTTGGGCGGTGTTTCTTCGAAGTCTTCGCGTTCTATCCATAGCTCTTTTGTTAATGGCACTACGCGCTTGCCTAGCTCTGGTTGTTGTGGATGATTGGGCGCAAAGCAGTCTTCTACTTTATCAGCAGGGTAGTTGTCGATGACCAATTTAATCGGGTCTAGCACGGCAATACGCCGTTGTGCGCTTTCGTTTAGCACTTCGCGCATACAGTCTTCTAATATGGTGTATTCAATCCAACTGTCGGCTTTGCTTACACCAATGCGGTCGGTAAATAGTTTAAAGCCTTCTGCCACATAGCCACGGCGGCGCGCGCCTGCCAGTGTGGGTAGGCGCGGGTCGTCCCAGCCGCTCACAAACTTTTGCTCGACTAAATCAATCAATTTGCGTTTAGATAGCACTACATAAGTTAAGTTTAAACGCGCAAATTCGTATTGTTTTGGCAGCGGATGCGCTAATAGCGAGGCCTCTGCAAGCCGCTCCAATAGCCAGTCGTAGAAGGGGCGTTGATCTTCAAATTCTAGCGTGCAGATAGAGTGCGTAATGCGCTCTAGCGCATCCTCAATCGGATGCGCGAAGGTGTACATGGGGTAAATGCACCATGCATCGCCCGTGTTGTGGTGGTGCGCGCGTTTAATGCGGTAAATAGCGGGGTCGCGCATGTTAATGTTGGGTGATGCCATGTCGATTTTAGCGCGTAACACCATGCTACCATCAGCGTGTTTGCCATCACGCATTTCGCGAAAAAGTATGAGGTTTTCTTCTACTGTTCTATTTCTATACGGCGAATCTTTGCCTGCCTCGGTTAAAGTGCCGCGATTTACGCGCATTTCATCGGCATTTTGCGCATCCACATAGGCGTGACCACTGCTGATTAAGGCTTCTGCGGCTGCGTACATTTCATTAAAATAATTACTAGCAAAATACAAATTATTTTCTATGCACGATGAGCCAATATTGTCCCATTTAAAGCCTAGCCATTGCACCGCATCGCTAATGCTATCAACGTATTCTTGGCTTTCTTTTTCTGGGTTAGTGTCATCAAAACGCAAATGACAAATGCCACCGTAATCGGCTGCTAAACCGAAATTTAAAAAGATACTTTTGGCATGACCAATGTGCAAATATCCATTAGGCTCGGGCGGAAAACGCGTGCGAATTTTAGCGGAGTCAACTTGGCCTGTTGCATGATGCTTGGCATCGCCTGGCGTGCCTGCCCACTGCTTGCTGGCGTATTTGTTTTCAGCCAAATCGCGCTCTACAATGGCGCGAATAAAGTTAGAGGCGGCAGGGATAGGGGTTTTTTCGGACATATTTAAAACTCAAATAAATTTTGTTTATTTTACACTATTGGCCTAACTGTAGGAGAGGCTTGTAGCCGCGAATTGCATGTGTCATTCGCGGCTGCAAGCCCCTCCTACAAAATGCTGTGATAAAATTGGTTTAAATGAGCAATTTAACTTTCCCTATTCTAAACCTACTGGCCGACGGCCAATTTCATTCTGGCGAGGCGTTGGCGCAGCGTTTTAAGGTAACGCGGGCAACGATTTGGAACGCGATTCAACATGCAGAAAGTTTAGGTGTTGAGATATTTTCTGTGCGCGGGCGCGGTTATAAATTACCACAATCCATTGAATTATTGGATAAAAATAAAGTTTTAAGTGCTATTGGCGAACAGCGCGCTTGGTTTAATTTGCACATTTTAGATGAAGTGGCCTCGACCAATACATATTTGATGCAGCATAAAGACAGCGCCCATGCGACTTGCGTGGCTGTGCATGTGCAAACTCACGGCAAGGGCAGGCGAGGGCGCACTTGGGTGTCACAACTTGGCGCGAGCTTAACGTTCTCGCTGCTGTGGCGCTTTCAATGCGGAGCAGCAGCCCTGTCAGGCTTAAGTTTAGCAGTGGGCGTGGCCTTGATACGCGCGCTGAATAGCTTGAGCGTGAACAATGTGCAACTAAAATGGCCGAATGATGTGTTAGTGAATGGTAATAAGTTAGCAGGAATTTTGATTGAGTTGCAAGGCGATTTAGAAGGCCCCAGTGCCGCCGTGATTGGCGTTGGCATAAATTTGAACTTGCCAAAAACTGTATTGGAAAGCATTGACCAACCCGCGATTGATTTAGTAAATGTGAGTGCAAAACCGATTAATCAAAGCGAGTTGTTAGGCGTGATTTTGAAACACTTGGCCGATGTGTTGAGCAACTTTGAAGCGCACGGTTTTGTTGGCTTGCGCGATGAATGGCTGCGCTATCATGCTTATGAAAACAAGCCTGTACGCATGTTGTTGCCTAATGGAACGGACGTGCATGGGATAGTAAAAGGCGTGGCAGATGATGGAATTTTGCTGGTGCAAACCGCGCTCGGCTTGCAGCGATTTTCTGCGGGCGAAATCTCGTTACGCGGCTTATCTTGAAAGGCTAGGACTAATGCTATTAGTGATTGATATTGGCAACACCCGCACTAAATGGGCGTTGGCGGATGATTTTGGCAAATTGTCACCCATGGAAATTTGCCTAAACGAAGATATTGCCAAAGCCAATTTCCCCACCGCGCAGGCACAATCTGCGGTGATAGCCAATGTGGCAGGCGAGGTGATGGCGCAACAAATTGTGCAGTTATTGCAGCCATTAGAACTACATTTTATTAGTGCGAGCGCACAAGCTTGTGGCGTAAAAAATAACTATCAAAATATATTAGGTGTAGATCGCTGGGCGGCGTTGGTGGCGGCTTGGTGCAATACAAAACATGCAACAGTAGTGGTGAACGCGGGCACTGCAATTACCATTGATTGTATTGGTAAGGATGGTGCTTTTTTAGGTGGCACCATCATGCCTGGGCTACGTATAATGCATGAATCGCTAAGCAAAAATACCGCGCAGTTAAGTGTGGATGATTATAGCGTAAATGATTTTGATGCTGATTTTCCTGCAAATACGCAAGAGGGCATTCAAACAGGCTGTTTAAATGCGGTTGCAGGTGCCATTTATTTAATGCAAAAACGGCTTGAAAAGCATAGTGGTTGGTTGCCAAAACTTATTATTAGCGGTGGCGACGCACTTAAAATTGCAAAAGCTTTAAACACGCCCATTTTAAACATCAGCACAAAACAGGTTATCATTACAGAAAATCTTGTGTTACAAGGCCTAGTTTTACTTTTTAAAGAAATTCAAGCGAGAGAAATTTAATGAGATTGCTGGTTTGGTTGTTAGTGTTACTTAATGTGGGTTTGTTGGCCTATTTTAATATGGATTTAATTGCACCTAAACCCGCTGTGGCCGATAAATCGATTCAGCCAGAGAAATTAAAAATATTAAGCGAAAAAGAGTTAGAAGCGATGCCAAAAGTGGTAGCTCCTGAGCCAGAATTAACGGCTCAGACATCCGCGCTAGTAGTGCAAGGGGCGCTAAGCTGCTACAAATGGGGTAATTTCACCAAAACCAATTTACCAGCCGCGCAAGTTGTTTTGGTGAGATTAGGGCTGCAAAGCGTGATAAACCAAGAAGCTGGAGCCGAAGAGGATAGGCGTTTTTGGGTATATTATCCGCCGTTAAAAAGTGCACAGCTGGCGCAAAAAAAAGCGGATGAAATTAGAGCGATGGGTGTGAATGAGCTATTTATTGTGCAAGATTCACAATGGCGAAATGCCATCTCTTTTGGCCTATTTCAAGATGAGCTACTAGCGAGCGCATTGTTAAACGATTTGCTAACTAAAGGAGTGAAAGGTGCAACTAAAGCCCTGCGTAGCCCAGGAAAATCGTTGAGCAGCTTATTCGTCAAAGCAGTTAGTGCTGATGCTGCTTTAGAGCTACAGAAGATTAAACCTGAATTTGTTGGCACCGAGCTGGAGCCTGCGGCCTGTCCTTAAAGTGATAAGCACGGTAAAGTGCTTATCACTAAGCTAATTGTTTTAGGGTGCAGGTGTCGTTGCTTTTTGTTGGGCTGCTTTTTCCATTGCTAATTTTTCTTCCTCAGCTTTTGCCAACTCAATTTTCTTTAGCTCTTCCAACGAAGATGCTTGGCCAGACATCACTTCGTTGTCTTTATTGTTTTTTCTGTCATAAACAAGGTTGTCACCCAGAATTACGCGAACCCAGTCAGGGTAGCTGTAAGCTGTGCCTTTGTTGTGGTCAATAATCGCACCAATGCCACCACCAAATAAAATATTGCCAAACATACCGCCGTTAGCGCGTGAAATTAGTGTGCCAACACCAGCCGCTTCACCCTCTTTAGTGCATACAACATACAAGTTTTCACCAGAACGATGTGGTCTCATTACGCCAGAGCTGTCTGTAGTAAATTCGCCACGTTCATTTTTGCCTACGCATTTTGCGCCAGTGATGGCGATATTTTTTTTAGAATAGGTTTCTACTTTAACTGGTTGATTGGTGTCTTTGATGATGCTCGCACAGCCAGTAAGTAAGGTTTGTAAAGCTAGTGCTACAACGAGGGATAGACGGGATATTGACAATTTTATTCTTCTTTCTTTTTAGAGATTGAGATGATTAACGTTTTTTAATGTACAAGTCGGTGATAGTACCTTCTTTCATCTCGGCCGCAAAGCAAATGGTTTCAGATAGCGTTGGGTGCGCGTGGATAGTGAGTCCCAGGTCATGTGCGTCAGCGCCCATTTCAATGGCGAGTACGGCCTCGGCCAGTAATTCGCCAGCGTTTACACCGACAATACCCGCGCCAATTAAGCGATGCATAGTTTTGTCGAATATAAGCTTAGTCGTGCCATCAGTGCGGCCATTTGCAAGTGCGCGACCGCTGGCAGCCCAAGGAAAGCTCGCTTTTTCGATTTCCAACCCTTTGATTTTTGCTTCAGTTTCTGTCATGCCTGCCCATGCGATTTCGGGGTCAGTATAAGCGACAGATGGTATGCACAGTGCTTGAAACTCAACCTTGTGGCCAGCAATGACTTCCGCCGCCACTTTGCCTTCGTGCGTGGCTTTATGCGCTAACATGGGCTGGCCGACAATATCGCCGATGGCGAAAATATGCGCTACGTTGGTACGCATTTGCTTATCCACCGCAATAAAACCGCGTTCATCAACCACCACGCCTGCATTATCAGCACCAATGTTATTGCCATTAGGTTTGCGGCCAATTGAAACCAGCACACGGTCGTAAATTTGCACTTCTTTGGGCGCTTCTTCACCCTCAAAGCTCACATGAATACCGTCTTTTTTTGCTTCTATTTTGGTTACTTTGGTTGAAAGCATGATGCTCTCAAAGCGCCCAACCATGCGTTTCTGCAGGGGGCGCACTAAGTCACGATCGCAGCCTGCAATGAGGCTATCCATAAACTCTACCACGCTGACTTTGCTGCCCAGCGCATCGTAAACCGTGCCCATTTCTAAACCGATAATACCGCCACCAATCACCAATAAACGCTTGGGAATATCATCCAGTTTTAGCGCGCCAGTAGAATCCATGACCCGCGCATCATCTGGTGCGTTGGGGAACTTAATCGCTTGCGAGCCAGCGGCGATAATGGCATTTTCAAAACCAATGGTAGTGATTTTGCCATCTTCAGCAGTCACGCTGATGCTGTTAGGTGAAGTAAATTGACCATTGCCAACAACAACCGTAACGCCGCGCTGCTGTGCCATTTGGCTCAAGCCACCCGTTAATTTGGCCACCACATCGTTATTTTTCCAATTTTTAAGCGCGCTCAAATCAATGTTCGGCGCACTAAAACTTACACCATGCGCGGCAGAATCTTCTGCCTCGGTAATCACTTTTGCAGTATGTAAAAGCGCCTTAGATGGAATGCAGCCCACATTCAAGCAAACCCCGCCCAATGTGGCATAGCGCTCAATTAACACCACCTTTAAGCCAAGATCAGCCGCGCGAAATGCTGCGGTATAACCGCCAGGGCCGCTGCCTAAAACAACTAGTTGCGTTGAAACATCAATATTTTTATCTGAAATAACTGCTCTGGAGGCCGCACTGGTATTGGGCTGCAGGCTTGCACTGTTTTGAGTTTTTGCCGCTCCCTTGCTCGCCCCCGCAAGGGGTGAGGGGAGTGAAGATGACGCGTCTGTGATACCAGCCTCTCGCCTTTGAGGTGAGAGCGGTTGGAGAGAGGGAATGTCGGTTGTAGTTTCTAGCAACAAAATCAGCGAGCCTTTTGCAATTTTATCGCCCACTTTCACTTTCACTTCTTTCACAAAGCCAGCTTCTGAAGCGGGAATATCCATCGACGCTTTGTCAGATTCCACCGTAATGAGCGAATCTTCCTTAGCGATGCTATCACCCACTTTGACAAGTATTTCAATCACATCAACGCTGTCAAAATTGCCAATATCAGGCACTAATACTTCTATTAAATTGCTCATGCAAACCTTTACAATAACAAGCGACGCACGTCAGAAAGCATCATGCGCATGTGGCTGGTGAAACGCGCGCCGTCTGCGCCATCGACTACGCGGTGATCGTATGAAAGCGACATTGGCAAAATTAAACGCGGTTCAAATTCTTTACTTTCAGCATTGTAAACAGGCTGCATAGATGATCTAGAAACCCCTAAAATCGCTACTTCTGGGCAATTAATAATCGGCGTAAACATAGTACCGCCAATACCGCCCAAGCTGGATATCGTAAAGCAACCGCCTTGCATTTCTTCAATTTTTAATTTGCGTTCGCGCGCTTTGGTTGAGAGTTCGCCAAGGTCGCGCGCAATATCTAAAACATCTTTGCTTTGCACGTCTTTTACCACAGGCACCACCAAGCCATCTGGTGTGTCGCAGGCAAAGCCAATGTTGTAGTAACTTTTGAGGATTAAGCTATCGCCATCGGGCGCGAGCGATGAGTTAAAGTTGGGGTAGGCTTTAAGCGCATTCACGCTGGCTTTGATTAAAAACGCCAGCAAAGTGAGTTTTACGCCGCGTTTTTCAGCATCTTTCGACATGGATTTTCTAAATTCTTCCAAATCAGAAATATCGGCTTCGTCAAACTGCGTAACGTGCGGCGCGGTGACCCAGTTACGGTGCAGATTCGCGCCAGAGATTTTTTTAATGCGTGATAGCGGCTTGGTTTCAATGTCGCCAAATTGGCTAAAATCGATGACTGGCATCGATAGCGTGGCTAAGCTGCCCAAGCCCGCGCCCATGTTTTCGGTACGAGGTTTTGCTAGCTCATTTTTTACAAAAGCTTGTATGTCAGATTCTGTAATGCGGTTTTTTGAAGCACTGCCTTTCACAAGCGCCAAATTCACGCCTAATTCGCGCGCAAACTTACGCACACTCGGGCTAGCGTGCGATGTTTTAGTGCCATTAATTACCACACTTTCGCCTACGGGCAAGGGTTGATGCGCGGGTTGTACTTGTTTTGGTGGCTCTGGCGCAGGGCGACTCGGTGGCGCTAGTTCTGTTGGTTTCGCCCCCTCTCCCTTGCCCTCTCCCACGAGGGGAGAGGGAGTGCCTTCTGCAACCACATCGGCAACTTCAAGCGTTAAAAGCAAATGCCCTTGTGCGATTTTATCGCCAGCTTTAATTTTGACTTCTTTCACCACGCCCGCAAACGGCGCGGGGATATCCATGCTGGCTTTGTCCGACTCCACGGTGATTAGCGAATCATCTTTGACGATGGTGTCGCCAGCCTTCACCAATAATTCAATGACATCGACCGAATCGAAATTGCCAATATCGGGGACTAAAACTTCTTTTAAACTCATTTTTGATATACCTTATTTACCAAATTTATCATTTACCGTCATTCCCGCGCAAGCGGGAATCTATTTTAAATTTAAGTCCTAAAAGCCAATGGATTCCCGCCTATGCGGGAATGACGCTGTGGCTTGTTTTAAACGCTTACTGGATTCGGCTTATTACCATCCAGTTTGTATTTTTTAACCGCTTCCGCGACCTTGGCCGCTGACAGCTTGCCTTCATCGCACAAGGCTTTTAGCGCAGCAACTACCACGTAACGCCTATCCACTTCAAAAAAGTCGCGCAAGGCTTCGCGCGAATCGCTGCGGCCAAATCCATCAGTGCCAAGCGCCACAAACTTGTTCGGCACAAAGCGTTGAATTTGCTCGGCAAAGCTTTTCATGTAGTCGGTCGAAGCGATGACTGGGCCGTTTGCATCTTTTAAGCATTGCGCTACGTAATTGATTTTTTGCGTTTTTTCTGGGTTAAGCATGTTCCAGCGCTCGCAATCCAAGCCCTCACGGCGCAACTCGGTAAAGCTGGTTGCACTCCACACATCGGCAGAAATATTCCATTCACTTTCCAGCATTTCAGCGGCTGCAATCACCTCACGTAGAATCACGCCAGAACCCATTAACTGGACTTTTTCGCCTTTAATCTTGGATTTACTGAAGTTGTACAAACCTTTTAAAATGCCCACTTCTGCGCCATTTGGCAGCGCAGGATGCGTATAGTTCTCATTCATTAACGTAATGTAGTAATACACGTCTTCTTGATTTTGCACCATGCGGCGCAAGCCTTCTTGAATAATCACAGCAAGCTCGTATGCAAACGTTGGGTCGTAAGAAATGCAATTCGGAATCGTCGCCGCCATCAAGTGGCTATGACCATCTTCATGCTGCAAACCTTCGCCGTTCAAGGTTGTGCGGCCTGCGGTTGCGCCCAGCAAAAAGCCGCGCGCACGGCAATCACCCGCTGCCCAAGCCAAGTCGCCAATGCGCTGAAAGCCGAACATGGAGTAAAAAATATAGAACGGAATCATCTGCACGCCCGTGACCGAATATGACGTGGCAGCCGCTATCCAGCTAGAGAATGAGCCTGCCTCGTTGATGCCTTCTTCTAAAATTTGACCGTCTTTTTGCTCTTTATAATACATTACTTGGTCAGAATCCATCGGCTCGTACAATTGGCCTTGGTGCGCGTAAATGCCCAGCTGGCGGAACATGCCCTCCATACCAAAAGTGCGTGCTTCATCTGGCACAATTGGCACCACAAATTTGCCAATTTCTTTATCGCGCACCAGCGTTGATAAAATGCGTACAAAGGCCATGGTGGTCGATATTTCGCGCTCGCCCGTGGCCACCAACATATTTTCAAATGCAGATAATTCAGGCGTTTTTAGTTCGTTGCCTTTGCGCCGACGTTGTGGCACAAAGCCGCCCATGGCCGCTCGGCGCTCAGCCATGTACTTCATTTCGGGGCTATCGTCAGCTGGTTTGTAAAAGCTTAAACTTTCTACTTGCTCGTCCGTAATCGGTAAATCAAAACGGTCACGGAACACTTTTAGCGATTCAATATCCATGCTTTTTTGCTGATGCGTAATGTTTTGGCCTTCGCCCGCCTCGCCCATACCATAACCTTTAACGGTTTTAGCTAAAATTACGGTTGGCTGATCTTTATGATTGACCGCTGCGTGATAAGCCGCGTAAACCTTGTGCGGATCGTGACCGCCGCGGTTTAAGCGCCAAATATCTTGGTCAGACATCGCCGCAACCATTTCCTTCAATTGCGGATATTTGCCAAAGAAATGCTCGCGCGTGTAAGCACCGCCTTTGGCTTTAAAGTTTTGGTATTCGCCATCCACGCACTCTTCCATGCGTTTTTTAAGCAAACCGTCTTTGTCCATCGCCAATAGCGGATCCCAATAAGAGCCCCAAATTACTTTCAGCACGTTCCAGCCGCTGCCTCTAAAGTCAGATTCTAGCTCTTGAATGATTTTGCCGTTGCCGCGCACAGGGCCATCTAGGCGCTGTAAATTACAATTAACCACAAAAATTAAATTGTCTAATTTTTCGCGCGAAGCCAATGAAATCGCGCCTAGCGACTCAGGCTCGTCCATCTCGCCATCGCCACAAAACACCCACACTTTGCGGTCGGATGTATCTGCAATACCACGGTCGTGGATATATTTTAAGAACCTAGCTTGATAAATGCCTTGCAGTGGACCTAAGCCCATCGATACGGTTGGGAACTGCCAAAAATCGGGCATCAACCACGGGTGCGGATAGCTAGAAAGGCCATTGCCGCCTGTTTCTTGGCGAAAGTTTGATAGCTGTTCTTCTGAAATTCGGCCTTCTAAAAACGCCCGTGCATACACGCCAGGTGATGAGTGGCCTTGAAAATATACACAATCGCCGCCAAAATTCTCGTTTGGTGCGCGGAAGAAATAGTTAAAAGCCGTGTCATACAAAGTGGCGGCTGATTGAAAACTCGCAATATGCCCGCCCACACCAGGCGATTTCTCATTGGCTCTAAGCACCGTCATGACTGCGTTCCAGCGCACCAGCGCACGAATTTTTCGCTCCATTTCTGGGTCGCCTGGCAAGCGTTGTTGCAGGTGCGTTGGGATAGT
Organism: Methylotenera sp.; assembly: GCA_031369365.1. GTDB lineage: Bacteria > Pseudomonadota > Gammaproteobacteria > Burkholderiales > Methylophilaceae > Methylotenera_A. The sequence goes on along the minus strand of JANMOP010000072.1, from coordinate 2,321 downwards.
GTTCACGTACGCTGTCGTCGCGTTATACGGTAAGTTACTGCCAGAACGACGCGCTTGGTCAATCATCGCTTCCAGCAGAAAATGTGCGCGTTCAGTGCCTTCGTTTTCAATCACCGAGGCAAGTGCGTCTAGCCATTCTTGCGTTTCTAGCGGGTCAGTTTCTTGCAAATGCTGTACTTGATTAGAATCTTGCGGTTTTATTGCCATGCTTGAGATTTCTCCATCGCACAAACGTGCACGTTAATAACTAAGGATACGCCTGCTGCGCGTATAATTTATGCTTATTTGAAAGCAGATGTATAAAATGAAACTATAGTAGTACAGAAATGTTCTATGAAATACATTCAACAGCCTGTAGTGTGGCTTTTTTAGGCTTTTTGGTCAAGTTAAAACATAGTTTTATGGTGCTGCTAGTGATTGATTCGCTATCATCATCATAGATAATATATAAGAGTTAAGGATAATTAAATGTCGGTAAAATTAACGCAATATGCCAATATCGGTACTGAAAAGTCGTTATCTTCTGCAAAACATCTGTTGCTTGTGCTAAGTGAAGTAGCAGAAAATAATCTACCTTTTGCTAATCATCTTGAAAATAAATTTAAGCGCAGCAAAAGTGAATATAAAGACTTGAATAAAAGCCCAATAACGGTGGAATTGCTCAGTGGTGGCGTAGCGAGTTTTGTGGTTTTAGCCAGCAAACTTAATATATTTCAAAAGCACACGCTGCTTCGCAAGGCAGTAAAGCCGCTGTTAGACGAGCAGGCGGAGAACGTTGCGATTTGCGTGTTTGGCGATGAGGCCACACGCGAAGCAAACGCTTGTGCAGCATATTATGTCACTGCTGTAAACGCTGCTGAATTACCAAGCCGCAAAAAAGACAGTAAAGCTAAAGCATTAAAAGAAATCAGCATACATGGCTTTAAAGCTGCACATGATTATGGCTATGTGAATGCCCGCATTGCGGGTAATACCTTATGCCGCAACCTGACTATGTTGCCGCCTAATGAGCTCACGCCGACAATTTATCGCGCAAAAGTAAAAGCATTGGCCAATGAGAATGGTTGGGCGTTTGAGGAATTTGATATGCCAGCGCTAAAAAAAATGGGCGCAGGCGCGTTTTATGCGGTGGGGCAAGGAAGTGAGCCGATGGATGCAGCGATTGTGCATTTAACTTATTCACCAAAAGATGCAAAAAAACACGTTGCACTAGTGGGTAAAGGTATTTGTTTCGACACAGGCGGCCACAATCTAAAACCCGCAAAATATATGCAGGGCATGCACGAAGACATGAACGGGAGTGCAGTTGCGCTGGGTATTTTAACGGCAGCTACTTTGCAACAATTACCCGTAAAAATTGATTGCTGGTTGGCGATTGCACAAAATCACATTGGACCACTAGCGTATAAACAAAATGATGTGGTGACTGCGCTAAACGGTATGACGATTGAGATTGTACATACCGATGCCGAGGGTCGCATGGTGTTGGCAGATACGCTCACATTGGCGAGCAGGCAAAAGCCTGATGTGATTTTAGATTATGCCACCCTCACAGGCAGTATGGCGGTGGCGGTGACAGATCGTATGAGTGGCGTAATTGCCAACAAACCAGAGCTGGCCTGCAAGGCAATAGGGGCGGGCAGTGCGGCGGGTGAGCGCATTGTGGCTTTTCCTTACGAAGAAGACATGGATGGTGATTTGGACAGCGACATTGCCGATATTAAACAATGCACACTAGAAGGTGGTGGTGACCATATGCTGGCAGCACGTTTTATGGGTAAATTTATAGAAAATGACGTGGCTTGGCTACATGCTGATTTATCTAGCACCAACCGCAAAGGTGGCTTGGGCGCGGTGGAATCTGATGTGAATGGCTTTGGCGTTGGCTTTGGACTTGAAATGATTAAGAGCTTGCTTGTTTAATTAGTTAGCGCCTGAATTATTTATACACAAAACAATTGCATGTTTATTATTATTGTGCTAAAAATATGAAATCTTTGAAATGTTAATTAATTGTTACCAATTGTTAATAATTTAAAGGTCAATGCAAAAAAGTCAGTGCAAATAGTATAAAAATTGAAAGCAAATTCATTCATATTCATTGGGAGAAGCAAATGTCATTCAAAAGTAAATTAAGTAGTTTATTTCTAACGCTTGTTGCAGGAAGCGCTTTTTTTGTTTCAGTATCAGCAGTTGCTGAAGAGTCGCTATACAATCGTTTAGGCGGTACTTACAACATTGCATCAACAGTTGATCATTTAGTAGATAAAATTTATGTAAACAATGGTTTAAATGCAAACCCAAAACTAAAAGCCATTCAC
>JANMOP010000056.1:0-13574 GCA_031369365.1 Methylotenera sp. | reverse complement strand
AAACCATCATTTTTTCTAGTAGCAAAACTGAGGGCGAAAGCCAATTGCGCGCCTCGCCTTTAATGCAAGATATTGCCCTTTTAGAAGATGTAACGCCATTTGCAGAAACGCTGGCAGAGACATTAAGCCAGCAAGGTAATGCAGACTTAGCGCAGATAGAAGACCACCTCGCACCCATCGTACAAGCAGGTGAACACGTCTCAGGCGGCACAGGTTTATTGAAGGCGCAGGCCATTTGCCCAGCTTGGGCGTTCTACCAATATCGCTTGGGTGCAAAGGCACTTAAAACGCCCCGCAATGGCCTAGATAGCATGGAACGTGGCTCTTTGGTGCATGCAGTATTAGCTGCGTTTTGGCAGCCCAATAAAAAGCAGCGCAATTTTGCTGATTTGCGCGATATGCCTGAGTCGGATTTAGAGCAAGCGCTTGATTTAGCTATTCGCAACAGCTTGCGAGATTTTGCATTAGAAAACAATATTGCCTCAAAAACCCTGCTAATTCTTGAGCATGAGCGGCTGTATAAGCTTGTTGGCGATTGGCTAGCCTATGAAAAAATCCGCAATATTGCCTTTAATATTGTCGCTTGTGAGGCAGAACAACAAGTACACATTTGCGGCATTGAGATCACGCTAAAAATTGATAGAATTCATCAGCTAGAAAATGGCGGTATTGAATTTATAGATTACAAAACGGGGCAAATACCCAAGATGACTAGCTGGGGAGATGCTCGCATTACCGAACCACAACTGCCCGTGTATGCAGCTTTTTGGGCTGCTTCTGGTGCCGCTTCTGGTGCCGCTTTTGGTTCAGAAACTAATGAGCCAACTGCTGGCGTACATTTTGGTATGGTCAAAATTGCCGAGCACACTTTTGAAGGCATTTCAGAAGCAAACTTTATATCTGAGGTGGATAAACGAAAGCCCACCTTCATCCAAAATTTTAACGATTGGCCATCGCTACTCAAGCACTGGAAATCTAGCATAGAAGCCATTGCAGAAGAAATTAAAGTAGGTGAAGCCGCGGTAATATTTGAAGATGAAAACTTGCTCAACTATTGCGAAGTAATACCACTGTTGCGCCTACCCGAACGGCAATTGCAATTTGAGCGCTTTCAGAACCCGATAAACGAAAGCCATGCCGCATGAGCGCAGATTTATTAAACATTGATGCGGAAAATCGCCTACGCGCACTCGAACTAAGCTCATTTATTATCGAAGCGCCAGCAGGCGCTGGCAAAACCGAGCTGCTCACACAGCGCTATTTAAAGTTGTTGCAAACCGTGAACGAGCCTGAAGAAATTATCGCCATCACGTTTACTAACAAGGCGGCGGCAGAAATGCGTTTGCGCATTTTAGATAGTTTAATTGCAGCCGCAAACCAAACACCACCCAATGCTGCACACAAACAAATCACTTACCAACTTAGCCTGCAAGCCATACAGCATGGGCAAGCTAAAGATTGGAAGCTCATAGAAAATCCATCGCGTTTGCGTATTTTTACAATTGATAGCTTGTGTGGCTATTTGGCAAGGCAAATGCCGCTAATGAGCCGTTTTGGCGCACAACCGCGTGTAACCGATGATGCAAGCACTTTATATGCGCAAGCCGCGCAACAAACGCTGGCTTTGCTGGAACATGAAAATCACGGTGACGTTGTAAAAGCGGCACTCCGTTATGTAGATAATGACGCGAATAAGCTATCCAATTTATTAGTCAAAATGCTTTCCATGCGCGACCAGTGGCTAAAGCAGGCGCAGCACGAAATTGATCCAGAACAATTGCAAGACACGCTACGCTACTTGGTTGAACAAGCGTTAGAAGCTGCAGTGCAAGCCCTGCCATTGGCTTTTCAGCAATTACTTATGCCAATAGCGCGTTTTGCCGCATCCAACTTGCCTTGCGATCATGCTGTGGCACTATTAATTGATTGGGAAACCCCGATTCAAGCCAAGCATGAGGCACTACCGATGTGGTGTGCAGTGACAGATTTACTATTGAAAGATAACGGGGAAGCACGTGAAGCAGTCGATAAACGCCATGGTTTTCCTGCAACCGAAGCAGGCAAAGCACAAAAACAGGCACTTTTGGAAGCGATAGCTGCACTTAAAAACGCCAGTGCTTTGCATCACGCCAGCGCTTTGCATCACGTCCGCGCCTTGCCTAATTTAAACAACAATGAAGCGAGTTGGCAAATCATCAGCACGCTTTCTAAACTACTCAACTTGGCGGTGGCGCAATTGTGGTTAACGTTTCAGCGCGCAGGTGAGGTAGATTTTGTAGAGATTTCGCAGCGCGCAACCAGAGCTTTATCCGACAATTTTGGCGAGCCGACAGATTTAGCTCTCAAGCTGGATTATCAAATTCAGCATTTACTGGTGGATGAATTTCAAGACACCAGCCCCAGCCAAATTGAACTGATGAAACAGCTTACACTGGGTTGGCAACTAGGCGACAGAAGAACCTTGTTTTGTGTGGGCGATCCCATGCAGTCGATTTATCGCTTTCGCAAAGCCAACGTGGCGCAGTTTATTCACGCTTCCAGCCGTGGCATTGGCGATATTAAGCTAGCGCGGTTACAGCTTTACCGCAACAACCGCTCTTGCCCGCCTGTGGTCGATTGGATTAATACTACTTTTGCACCCATCTTCCCCGTATTAGATGACGAAGCGCAAGGGGCGATTCGTTACCGGGCCTTTATTGCAAGCGGTATTGCAAGCAGCATTGCAGGGTCTAATAAGCATGCGCCTTCTGGCGGTGTTGAAATACATCCGATTATTAAGCTGAAAGATGAAACTGTGGCTGTAGCGCAGGCAAAAGAAGCAGCTGAAATTATCAAAATTATTCAGCGCGAACGCGCAGAAAACCCCGCTAAAAAAATCGCCATTTTAGTGCGTGCTAAAAAACATTTGGCGGCGCTGGTCACCCAATTGCGGCGTGAGCACAAAGATATTTTGTTTCAAGCAGTCGAGATTGAAGCGTTGCAAGGCCGCCAAATTGTACAAGATTTGCTCGCCCTCACCCATGCGCTGCACCACCGCGCAGACCGTGTGAATTGGCTCTCGCTATTACGCGCGCCTTGGTGCGGCCTTACGCTGCACGATTTACATGCACTGGCAGGCCGCAATCATCACGCTACCATCTGGTCGCTGATGCAAAATGACGACATTGTGAATGCTTTATCTGCCGATGGCCAAATGCGTTTAAAGCATCTGCGCGATGTTTTTCTTGAGGCTTTTTCCACACAAGGTCGCGTGAATGTGAGCCGCTGGATTCGTGGCATCTGGCTCATGTTAAACGGCACCGCTTGTTTGTGGGAGCAAAGCGATATTGTGGATGTGCAAGCTTTTTTTGCGTGTTTGGATAAGTTAGACCGCAGCAACCAATTCTCGCCAGAGCGTATGGTGAGTGAAATCAACAAGCTATTCGCCACACCCGATAGTCACGGCGAGTATTTGCAAATGATGACTATTCATAAATCTAAAGGGCTAGAGTTTGATACCGTCATTTTGCCAGGCCTAGGTGCAAAAAGTGGTGGTAACAATAGCGATAAACCGCTGGTATTGTGGGAGGAAGTGAGCGTAGATAATCAGCCAGAACTGCTCTCCGCCGCCTATATTCCCAAGGGTGCCCGTGATAAAAACCACGATAATAATGTGAGCGCTTATGATTATCTGGAAACGTTAGAAAACCTACGCGAGACCAACGAGGACGCACGCGTGCTATATGTAGCCGCTACACGCACCGAGCGAAAACTACACTTAGTGGGAATTGCCAACCAAAATGCAAAAGGCGAAATTAAACCCACAAAAAATAGTTATTTAGATTTGCTGTGGAGCGCGGTTTCACAAGAGTATGAAGTCGAAATTAACGATGGCTCCCCCTCTAATCCGTCATCCTCGCGCAAGCGGGAATCCATTTTAGAAGAAGAAATAGCCAACTTCACGCCGCGTTTGGTGCGACTAAAAGATCCGCAAATACCCGCCGAATTACAGCTAGATAAAGCCACAGCAATTACGTTAAACAAGCTGCAAACTAAACAGAGCTTACCTTTAGCAGCTTTAAATCTGGCCGCCGATTGCGGCTCGCTGGCGCATTTATACATGGAAATGATTGTAAATAAGGGTTTAGAGCACTGGCCTGCAAGCCGCGTGGATAATGCCTCGCAGGCCATGCAGTTTTGGCTTTTGCAACGCGGTCATGCTAAAAATGAGGTCGAAAAACAAGTGTCGCTCATCATCGCCGCTTTAAAGCAAACCATAACAAGCCCACAAGGCGCATGGTTATTGGCTCGCAGAGCATCGACGCAAGCCGAATTAAGCATCACTACAATTGTGAAAGATAATATAGCGCAAGAACATCGCATTGACCTAACTTTTATTGAAGAAGACTTATCTACCAAAACAAAAACGCGCTGGATTATTGATTACAAATTGACGGCTATGGATGAAGCGCTTGATCTAGGAATAGCCGCCGAGCAACATCGTCCGCAGTTAGCGCACTATGCCGCCTTGTTTTCACACGAAAATTTAATCATTAAACAAGCGGTGTTTTTTCTAAGTGCTGGCAAGTTAATTGATCTGTAGGAGCGGCTTGCAGCCGCGAACTGTTTGCTATTTCACCTTGCTGTTCGGGGCTACAAGCCCCTCCTACATGGGCATTGCAAATTCTCACGAATTCTACCCGTAGAGCCAAATTGCTTAACTGAACGGCCACTCGCAATTTATCGAATCCATTCATGCGGTAGCGGCGGTCGAGTTTGCGATTATTTTTCAAGCATTAGTTATCGTTTTCTATATCGTTAAAAAATGTGTTTGGAAACCGATAATAATACCAAAAAGCAGTTTCATCACAGTGATTATAACCACGCCCAATAAATTGAGATGGGCGAGTTATTGTAATAAACTTTGCATCTGCGATTTTAAGTCTGGTCGATAAATGGTTGGGTATGGTTGTTTTTGTAGCTTTTAGGCCATTTAATGTGCCATGCAAGCAATAACGTATGTAAATTTCATGGTCATAATCATCATCATTATCATAGGTTTTGCCGTAGTAATTGATTGCTAGCTCCCAGCTTGTAATTTCTTTGGTTAGGGCTTCTAGCGTAGCTTTTAAATCACACGGCTCGGCTTCGTTAGGGGGTGGCGGTGGCCAGTCTTTATCTGCCTCTGTTGCCAGTCGTATATCATTGCTTACATTAAGCGGGCGAATACCATGCTTACCAAAATCTATGGTGAATGAATAATGTGAGGCTTTAAGCACAATCCCGTAGCCGTATGCGGGGTAAAACACAGCATCACCTACTTTAAACTTACAACCCATCATCTATTTGTTCGCTCTAAATTAAGTTTTAACAAACGCCGCAAAATCTCATCATCAGGCATTAAAGCGGTGTAATCTGCCCAGCCATAAGCGACTGCTACAGAGCTATCTAAAGCTTTGTGGGCGCTATCTAACCAAGTGGGGCGTTGGTTATATAAATTGGTTAAAGTGCGCTTTTTAAGCTCCGCTTCAAACCCTGCTTTGGCAACTGCACGTTTGGGGTAACCTGCTTGGGCTTCTTCGGGCGTAATCGCCCAATCAACCCATTCCGCAGGGTTAAGCCAATTTTCGCGTAGTTGGTTGAGGTGGATGGCAGCTGTGGCGATATTTTTGCTTATTGCTTCTCTCGTCACCATGGCTTCCCTCATCCCTATGTTTTCCCTCATACCCAACCCTTCCCCCACAGGGGGAAGGGAGTTTAATTCCCTCGCCCTTTGGGAGAGGGGTTGGGGTGAGGGCGGCAACATTGCCAATAACGAATTTGGTGTTAAACCTTCTGGAAAAGGAAAAGTTTCAAAGCAGGTAGTGGGCGTATAGCGTGGGTCGTTCCCTACACCCATCCAAGTACACATTTTAAGTGACCACAATTCATGAAAACGTGAATGTAAAATGCCAAAGGTGGTGTCGTCATTACGTGCAATCACAATGGCGGCATTTTCAGGCACTTTAGTTTCAGGTAGCCAAACAAATAAACGATGTTTCGATACCATTGGCGTGGCAATAAAACGCCCAAGCCCGCGAATTGCAGCGCGCATTTCAGGTGAATTGCGTTTGTGTAGCCAATATTTTTCTCTTAAATAAGCTTCTTTTTTTAAGTCTCTTTCGGGTTTTACTAGCATTAATATTTGTTCAAATGGTTTTTCATACAGCATAGCTTCATGCTCGGTTAAGCCTGTAAATTCAATCACCCATTGGTTACGGTTGCGGCTGGTAATATCTTTGGCGTTGCAATAGGGGTGCAACACGTCAATATTGGGCTTGCCATTTGGGTTGGGTTGCTTGAGCCATGTTTGTGCCAATTCAAACGGCACATCAAATGATCCGTTCATTTGAAAACCTGAAAAAGCCACTGACTTATTTGCTGTGAGTGGCATAGCGCTGGTGAGATTGGCTTCGTTACCCGAGGTTAAATCAGCGTTGATGTGGGTGACTGGTTTATTATTGAGTTTTATTTCACTCGTATGCTTGCCAAAGCATACTAAAGAAACCCTAACAGCCGCACCAGCATTCACCCATTCTTCATCGCTCCAAGCTTCAAAAATTTGGCTGGTTTCTATAATTTTAACTAAGGTTTTTTGATTGGAGCCACCGCGTACCGAATTAGTAGTAACAAAACCTGCATATTGAGCCTGCCCATTTGCAATTTGCATTCGGGATTTTTCAAGCCAATACATCACCAAATCTGCATTGCCATCCACTCGAGATTTAAAACAAGTTCGCAAAGCAGCGGTGTAATTTTCACCCATCTCTTTTAGCATAAAGCGTTGCCCTAGAAACGGTGGATTACCCACAATGGCATCTACTTTTGGCCATGCAGCCTCTGTTATTAGCCCCTCGCCCTTTGGGAGAGGGGTTGGGGTGAGGGTCGTATATATTGCCTCAAGCACACCTTCTGTATTAGTAAAAACATCGTTATTCCAAAACCTTAATACTTTAATTCCCTGTGCTTTAATAAATGCATCTCGTTTATCATCATCAATTTTTTGCTCTAAATGTTGACCACCATCCAACTCAATGGCTAATTTAGCTTCGTGGCAAAAAAAATCAAGAATGTAGGGCGCTATTGGGTACTGTCTGCGGAATTTTAAATTGAGTAAGCGCCTATCTCGCAAAATTCCCCATAGCAAATTTTCTGCGTCTGTTTGATTTACTCTAAGCTCACGCGCAAACTTTAATAACTGTGCTGGGACTTTATTTTTAACAATTGATGTGACATCGCGATCATCAGCATGAGCGCCCTCACCCCAACCCTCTCCCAATGGGAGAGGGAGTAGCGCCGCTGAATTTGACAATCCATTCCCATCGTCCGCGGGGAGAGGGGTTAGGGGTAAGGGTGAGGCCATATTTAAAATCGCATCTCGATTTTCAATATGATCTAGCGGCGCAAGTATTGGGTCTTTACGATATTGGTAACCGTGCGCTAGCATCCATTGAATTTCACCTATCCATACTGTAACCCTCGCCAGTTCTGCTGCGTAGGGGTTTAGCTCTATGCCCAGCACATTGGCGGGGCTGGTTTCTATTATTAACTCGCGATGCAGGCCAAAGGTTTCTACTTCTAAATTAACGCGGTGTTCTAAATCTTTAAGCGTTTTAAGCGCAAGATATAAAAAATTGCCCGATCCGCAAGCGGGGTCTAGCACTTTAAAACCTCTTAACCGCGTTAAAAAGTCTCTAAATAGTTGGTAGCCTTCTGCCATTTCTTTATTGGGGTGGCTTGATTTTGACGATTTTCCAATGCCAATTAACTTCATCTGTGGGGCAAGCGCGGCAATTTTAGCTTTAACAACCGCCCACTCGGCTAGTAGTGGTTGCTCTACCACGGGGCGGATTATTTTCATAATCGTCGCAGGGTCAGTGTAGTGCGCGCCTAGCTGGCTGCGCATATTGGGGTTTAAGCCGCGCTCGAATAACGTGCCCAAAATAGCAGGCTCAATTTGACTCCAATCCATGCGGCCGGCGTTTAGCAAGCTAATAACATCATTGGTTTGTAGCGCAGGCACGTTGACTATTTTAAATAAACCACCGTTAAACCAAGGGATGTCAGTCATGTGAAAATCGCCACCAGCTTGCATGGCGTTAAACAGTTCACTTAGCCGCTTTTGTGCTTTGCTGCCATCTGGGTTAGATTTATCTAAAACGGTTTCAAACAGTTTTTCTGGCAGCAGTTTGGCATCTTCGGCAAACATGCAAAATACGCATTGAATTAAAAAGTGGGCGACATCTTCTGCCGCATTTTCGCGCGCATTTAAGCGCTCTGCAATTTCGCCTATGCGTTTGGCGGCCAGCTCGGTTACCGCATAGGTAGTGCGTTGTGGCTTAAAGCGTTCTGGTTCTTCAAATAACCACCTCAACTTTTGTAAGGTTTCTGGTTGGGTTAAATCGGTAATGGCAATACGGTGAATTTCTGAGACAGTATTGGTAAAATGCGTATGAATTTCTATAGTACGTAAATCGCTCACCACTAATAACGGTGGACTTTCTAGGGGTAGCGCATACGTCATTAACTGCTTAAGGGCGGCATTTAAATCTTTATTGGGTGCCTTATATTCCCACGCAAAACAGCCGCGCTTCCAAACATCGGCCCATCCCTGCCCACCGATTACTTTTACGCCACGCTCAAAACTATAATTTTCTGCATCGCGTGGCTTTTCCATGCCAAGCACTTCACACAAATCGTTAAAGTGTTGTTGTGCGCCTGCGCGCTCGGTGATGTTATTGTGTTGCCAATGGGCAATAAACGCTTGTGGAGTCATAGCTGGAGTTTAACCAGCAATCCTAATATTGCCAATAGCTATATAAACTCCTTTAAAAGCGTTTTTACAAACTCCACCCGATGCGACAAATTACCGAGTTGCACTGTGACGCGCAATTTATCTGGACCGTTCATGCGGCAGCGGCGGTCGCGTTGTAGTAAATTGACCAGTTTCATAGGATCCAACATACTTTCAGCCATGGCCTTAATATTAAATTGTAGCTGTATGGCAGCGTCACTGGCGTCAATTTTTATAATGCCGAGTGGTTTAGCTGCGATGCGTAGCCTGTGACACGCCAGCAGCGCTTCGCCTTGTTCTGGCAGCAGGCCGAAACGGTCGATGAGTTCTTCTTGCAGGGTGTCTAGCTCGTCATCGCTATCGGCGTTGGCGAGGCGTTTGTATAAAACTAATCTCTCGTGCACATCAGGGCAATAGACGCTTGTTAGTAGCGCTGGCACATGTAGATTGATTTCTGTGGTCACGCCCAGTGGCGCGTCTAAATCGGGCTCTTTGCCTGCTTTTAGCTGTTTAACCGCATGATTGAGCATGTCGGAATACAGTTGAAAACCAATCGCTTGCATCTCGCCGCTTTGGTTATCGCCCAGTAGCTCGCCCGCGCCGCGAATTTCTAAATCGTGCATGGCAAGGTGAAAACCTGCGCCCAAATCTTCCATGAGTTGAATCGCATCCAAACGTTTTTGCGCTTGCGGCGTGATATTGCGGTGCTCATCGGTGAGCAAATACGCATAAGCTTGGTGATGCGAGCGCCCTACTCTGCCCCTTAACTGATGCAGCTGCGCCAAGCCAAACATGTCGGCGCGGTTCATAATAATGGTGTTGGCGGTGGGAATATCAATGCCTGTTTCGATAATGGTGGTGCATAGCAGCACGTTAAAACGTTGCTGATGAAAGTCGCGCATTACTGATTCTAACTCGCGCTCGCGCAGTTGGCCGTGGGCGATGCCGATGCGCGCATCTGGCACATATTTCTCAAGTTTTTCACGTTGCACAAAAATAGTATCCACCTCGTTATGCAAAAAATAAACTTGCCCGCCGCGTTTAAATTCGCGCATCATCGCCTCGCGGATAATGCCTTCACCATAAAAAGTGTGAAAAGTTTTAATGCTCAAGCGTTTTTGTGGCGGCGTGCTAATCACGCTAAATTCGCGCAAACCTTCCATCGCCATGCTGAGTGTGCGCGGAATTGGCGTGGCGGTAAGCGTAAGCACATCCACCTCAGATCGCAGCGCTTTCATTTGCTCTTTTTGACGCACGCCAAAGCGATGTTCTTCGTCTAAAATGGCTAGGCCTAAATTTTTAAATTTCACATCTTTTTGAATTAGCCTATGCGTGCCGATAATTATATCAATCTTGCCAGAAGCCAGCCCAGACAAAGCTTCGGCAATTTCTTTGGCTGTTCTAAAACGTGAAATTTCCGCCACTTTAATCGGCCAATCGGCAAAGCGGTCACAAAAGTTTTGATAATGTTGTTCGGCCAATAGCGTGGTGGGTACTAGCACCGCGACTTGTCGCCCGCCCATCACCGCCACAAAGGCGGCACGTAGCGCCACTTCAGTTTTGCCAAAACCCACATCGCCGCACACCAACCTGTCCATTGGCTTGCCAGATTGCATGTCTTTGATGACGTTTTCGATGGCTTCTAGCTGATCTGGCGTTTCTTCAAACGGAAAGCCTTCGCAAAATGCTTCGTAATCTTTTAAACTAAGCGTAAACGCATGACCACGCCGCGCAGCTCTTTGTGCATAGAGATTGAGCAATTCGGCCGCAGTATCGCGAATTTGCTTAAGGGCTTTCTTCTTGGCTTTTTCCCACTGACCAGAACCTAAACGATGTAGCGGCGCGCTTTCTGGCGGGCCGCCTGAGTAACGCGAGATAAGAAAAAGCTGCGAAACTGGCACGTATAATTTATCGTCGCCGTAATACTCCAGTAGCAAAAATTCGGTTTCGCCTTCGCCAAAATCCAAATTCACCAAGCCTTTGTATCGGCCTACGCCATGCTGCTCGTGCACCACGGGGTCGGATAAATGCAGCTCGGATAAATCTTTGAGCATGCCCTCGGTATTGCGCGCTTTTTCCTTCTCGCGGCGGCGCTGTTGGCGCACGGTGGCGGCGTAGAGTTCGGTTTCGGTGATGATTGTGAGTGGATAGTCGGTAGTCGGTAGTCGGTAGTCGTTGCCATCTATTGCGTCCCCTCCCCCTGCGAGGGGGAGGGCTAGAGTGGGGGTGAAGTTTCCCTTATTTAGGCCATTTCCACCCCCATCCCCGCCTTCCCCCCGTTTGGGGGAAGGAGTTACGGCAAAGCCCGCGTGCAGGGGTGAAACGCCTAGCATGACTGGTTCATGGCTCGCTTCAAACTCTGCCCATGTTTCGCACAAGCCAATATCCACGCCATGCTCGGCGAATAATTGCGCCATAGTTTCGCGGCGACCTAGGCTTTCGGCGGTGATTAAAATACGTTGTTTTGGCACCTCGCCAGAAGCCGCATGGATAAAGGCTTGCAGCTTATGCAATGGTTGTTCAACACGGCGCTCTATGTCTAAGGCTGGCAGTGGTTTTGTAGCTTCATGCGTTAATATTAGCGTTGGATAAGTGTGGCTTTGCGCGAAAAAGTCGTCAGTTTTAATTAATAATATTTCAGGTTTTAAAATCGGCCGTTCTGGGTCGTGCGCTAATAATCTGTACCTTGAATTAGCTTCACTCCAAAACTGTTGCGCGGCTTTATCCACACTGCCATGCAGGCAAATAGTGGCTTCATTGGACAGGTAATCTAAAAAGGTTGAGGTTGCGTCAAAAAACAGTGGCAAATACCATTCAATACCGCCGCTTGCCACGCCTTTGCTCACATCCTTATAGATTTTGGCGCGTTGCGGGTCACCTTCAAATTGCTCGCGAAAATTGCTTCTGAATTTATTAATGCCCGCTTCATCTAGCGGAAATTCGCGCGCGGGCAGCAAACGAATCTCTGGCACGGGGTACAGGCTGCGCTGGGTGTCAATATCAAACGTACGAATGGTCTCGATTTCATCATCAAACAAATCGATGCGGTACGGTAATACACTGCCCATGGGGAATAAATCGATCAAGCCGCCGCGCACGCTAAATTCGCCTGGTGAGATAACTTGGCTGACATGATGGTAGCCCGCCTGCGCGCATTGATGGCGCAGTGCATCTAAATTAAGCTTTTGGCCTTTTTTAAGCATAAAGGTATGCCCAGCCAAATAAACCACATCAGGCAGCCGTAAAAGCGCGGTGGCGATAGGCACAATCACTACGTCACACAGGTTTTGGCTAATTTGGTACAAGGTTGCTAGGCGTTCGGAAATCAAATCAGGATGTGGCGAGAACACGTCATAAGGCAGTGTCTCCCAATCTGGCAGTAAGTACAGGCTTAGTTCTGGTGCAAAATAGGGGATTTCTTCTAACAGGCGTTGTGCGTCAAACGCACTAGCTGCGATTATCACTAAGGGTGATTTTTGCTGCTTATTTGTTGTTTTTAAGCGACATGCAAGTGATGCTAGAGATAAGCTATCTAAGCCATTGGCTGAATAAGAAAAACGGCTTTTTTGTCCGCTGGTAGGCTGCGTTAACTGCATAAATGAGTATGGAAATGACTTGGTTTAAAATTGGATTTTACCTATTATAACCGTAAGAAGGTCGCATCAATTAAGCCATTTTCTTTATAGCCAAAAATAAAAATATTGAGGAGACTATCATCATGAACGATAAACAGTTGGTGGCGATTCATGCAGCAAAATACGTTAAAAGTGGCATGTTGGTTGGTTTAGGCACTGGCTCAACGGCTAATTTTTTCATCGAGGAGTTAGCGCGTCGCCAAAAAGACGAAAATCTCAAAGTCACCACTATTGCCAGCTCGCAAGTGAGCATGATTAAAGCACAAGCTTTGGGCTTAAATGTCATCGCGCTAACGCAAGTGGCCGAAATTGATTTATACGTGGATGGTGCCGATGAGATTACGCCAGACATGGCGCTTTTAAAGGGTCGTGGCTATGATTTGGTATTAGAAAAGTTACTTGCCAAGGCCGCAAAGCAATTCATTGTGGTGGCGGATAAAAGTAAATTGGTCGGTCGCATCGGTACTAATTACGCCATTCCAATTGAAGTGATGCCAATGGCGTGGAAAGCCGCAAAACGCAGCTTGGAAGCGGTTGGTGGCATTGGGGAACTTCGTCAAAACGTTGCCAAGGATGGCTTATCTATTAGCTCGCATGGCAGCTTGGTGTTAGATATGGCGTTTGATCAATCTATATCAGAAGAAGCGCTCAATCACTTAATTAACAACACTCCTGGCGTGGTAGAACATGGCATTTTTTATGGGCTGACCAGTGTCGTGTTGATTGCTGACGAAGGCGCCATAGAAGAGCGCTGGAAATGATTTCTTAGGGATTATTTTTGTTTAAATCTTACTACATTATTTTAATATTTTTGTTGGTCTTTACAGGCTGCGACAATGCTCCTTTACCAGCGCCTGCACCGCCAGCTCCAGTCGTCGAAAAAAACAAAGTCATTACCTTTGTCACAATGAACAGCCCCAACACTTATTATGTGAATGGGGATAACGAATCTGCTGGGCTAGATTATGATTTAGCCAAACTGTTAGTAAAAGACCTCGGCGATGACCCACAATATAAAGACGTGCAATTAAAACTGATTGTAGCGAATCATATTGACCAAGTATTGCCTGCTGTTTTAAGCGGCAAAGCCGACATTGCGGCGGCAGATATTTCGATTACCGAAGTGC
>JANMOP010000052.1:0-25421 GCA_031369365.1 Methylotenera sp. | reverse complement strand
ACACGGGATACGTTTTACGTTGGGCCACTTAGCGTAGAATTAACCATAAGGTAGCTCGTCTGTACAGCGCTTGTCTGTTGGTGTGGTGCAGATTAAACTAAACAACAAGGCTAAGTATGTAGAACTGTCTGTGGAGGATTTTCGGACGCGGGTTCGATTCCCGCCAGCTCCACCATTTTAGTGTTTTAAGCCGTCCAGTGAAGTGTAGAGAGCCCGCCTAAGTGCGGGTTTTTTATTGACTTTTTGTCTTATAGTGTTTAATCTCGTCTTGTCAAATCCGAATAAAACAAGGGGCAACTACGGGGGCAACAGTCAAAAAATGCCCCCATAGCAAATAAGTTGCCCCCATTGAGGTGAATATGTCATTAACCGATATAGCAATAAAGGGCGCAAAGCCTAAAGACAAGCCATATAAGCTATCTGATGGCGGCGGGCTTTATCTTGAAGTTGCTCCAAGTGGGGGCAAGTGGTGGCGCTATAAGTTTAGATTTGGGGGCAAGGAACTAAGATTATCGCTGGGCACTTATCCTGATGTTGGTTTAAAAGATGCTAGGGCACGCCATGCAGTAGAACGCAAAAAACTATCGGATGGCATTAACCCTGCTGATAATCGCAAGGCTGAAAAAACGGCAAGTAAGTTGGCTGCAACCAATAGCTTTGAAGTGGTGGCTAAAGAGTGGGCAAAAAGTTACTTCACCAATAAAACAGCATCGCACCAAGATCGCACTATGAGGCGATTAGAGAGCTATATATTCCCGTGGTTAGGTGACAAGGCAATGTCAGAAATAAACGCCCCACAAATTTTAGAAGTGGTAAAGCGTATCGAGAACTTAAACAAACTTGAAACCGCCCACCGTACATTACAAGCCACTAGCCAGGTGTTTAGATATGCAGTGCAAACGGGCAGGGCATTACGTGATCCATGCGTGGATTTAAGAGGCGCGTTACCTGCCACAGTAGTTAAGCACATGGCAGCGTTTACCGAACCTAAAGAGATTGCCGAGCTATTACGCGCAATAGATGGCTTTACAGGCTCTTTCACCGTTCAATGTGCGCTTAGGTTGTCACCATTGGTATTTACGCGGCCTAGCGAGTTGCGCACTGCTAAATGGGCAGATATAGACTTAGAGGCTAACGAATGGCGATATCGTGTAAGCAAAACTAATACTATGCACCTAGTACCATTATCAACACAGGCCGCTAAATTTTTTGCTGATATGCACCCGTTTAGTGGGCATGGTGAGTTTGTTTTTCAAGGTGGGCACGACCCTAAAAAGCCCATGAGTTCGGCGGCTATCAATGCAGCATTAAAGCGTATGGGCTACGACACGCAAACCGATATAACTGCGCACGGCTTTAGGGCAATGGCGCGTACCATATTGCACGAACGCTTAAACATTGACCCATACATTATTGAGCACCAACTAGCGCATAAAGTCCCTGATGCATTAGGGGCTGCATATAACCGTACTAAATTTATTGAGCAGCGCAAAGCCATGATGCAACAATGGGCGGATTATTTAGATGAGCTAAAAGCGGGTGCTAAGGTGATACCAATTAAGGGCGCTGCATGATCTGTTTTAACCGTGATACGTTCGGCTAACGTATAAAAGCGAGGTTGTTAGTGTTCGCACCACTAGCAACCTCTAACCACAATGAAAACTATAAGGAGTTTTACAACATGGCTAACAACGATTTTAACCTAGATAATTCATTTATCACACTAGCAAGAAAACAAGCGAGTTCTTTAAATCCATATATCGATACACATTCATTTTCTACAACATTGCAAAATGTTTGTCATGGAATTTCGATTATTCAAGACGTTGATATAGAGAATGAAGGGGTAAGTGAAACGACAAATACAGGCATGAATTACCACTGTCAGGTGCTCAAGGCGGCCTTAGAATGGGAATCAAGCCAACCAGCTAAAACCAATAAGTTAGAGTCAATCAGTGAATCAAGGACAATCCAAGGTCGTGACGATTTATCATTCACTTCAAGAGATAGTCAAGACCGAATAAATAACTGGGATGTGCCACATGATAAAAATGGTAATTGGCATGAAGGTCTAATAATTGGTGAGAAATACTTTAATGAAGTAAGGCAACTTGCTTTAATTAACGAGGTAGAGGCATTTCATGCGATTGAGTTTGCAATGAATTCAGGATATTGGCAGTCTAGCGGATGGGGCATTGAGATGGGCTTTACTAAAGCCCTTGCTAAGGCTGCAATGCTTGGTATGCGTCAATTACAGCAAGGGGCTGTTGAGTTTGACATAGCGGCACATTCACCCGCCGTTTAACTTTCGGTTATGCCTTTTTTCGGTTAAGACAGTTAAGACAGTTAAGACACCGCGTCTTTATTGGCTTACAGCCGTCTTAACCTTTTTTATTTGAGTTAAGACAGTTAAGACAATTCGTCTTAATACGTGTAAAGGCGTACACTTAACGGTTAAATTTTCGCGGGCGTGTCTTCACTTGCCGAATATTCACTAGCAAAAAGTAAATTTTAGAATGAGATTTAAGCACAATTTTTAACGATTTACGCTGCACCTAGCATGGGCTTAATTACCCCATGCGAAAACAGGCGGCCTCTTACGCTTGCTGGTGTGGCTTCTTATTTTTAAGAGCGCATGAGAGGTGTGTATGTCAAAAAAAATATCAAAATTACCTAGTTTTGAAATACCCATTTCAGACGAAATGCGCCGTGCATTAATACCTATTAAACTATCTCTATCCACCATAAAAGCATTGAAAATTGCAGATGGTGGTATTCAAGCGATGAAACAATGTCTGGATGATTCAGAGCGCGCTAAACGCTTGCTTTTGACTTCTGATGAGCTTTTAAAATTAACTATGCCAAGCGCATTAGCTATTGTTGAAAGCGAATTGGCTAAAAATGGACAGCTAACACCACGTCAATTAGTTTTTCTTATTTTAGAATCTAAAGGAATAGATACTTTACAGCATGCTAAAGAACTGGGTTCAAAAGGCGGTCTTGCTAAAACTGGACATAAATCCGATATTTACTATGCTTTGCGCGAAGTTACCCAAATAAAAAATTCTGATAGCTATGCAGCGATAGCTAATTACTTAAATAGTCTTTCAGATACACAGCTTGAAAATATTGTCGTAATAAAATCGCAATTGCCCACTAAGCTTGGTTTAGAGGGATGTTTAGAATATCAAAATTCAAAAGGTAAAGTGAAAACAATTAAATCGGATGGCATTGCAACACACCTTAGAAATATAAAAATTTCGAATAAATAGCGGTATTCATTAAAAAATTTACACTATAAATAGCGGTATTCTTTAAGTCTAAATTAATACATTAGCGTCCTAACCCGTCAATTCCTGACGAGATTAAAGGATACCAAATGAAATTAATCTTAAAGCTATTAAAGCTTCACGGTGTGCTAGCACTTACCGCTACAAGCCGAAGCACACACTATCAAAATATTAAACAAGGCTTAATGGTTCCGCCTGTTTCGCAAGGCGTGCAAGCCGTTGCTTACCCTGAACATGAGGTGCAAGCAATTATCGCGGCGCGTATAGCTGGAAAGTCTGATGATGAAATTCGCACTATTGTTGCTGATTTAGTTAAGCAACGTAAGGCGGTGCAATAATGGATGCGCTAAAAGAATTTATCGGGTTTGCTGGTTTAACTAAAGATGATTTTGTGAGTGCTGCAACGGATATTTTATGCACTGGCGATATTATTCATGACTTAAATAATACGCAAGGCATTGCAAGAGGCGAACCTATTAGCTATAAACAAAAAAGCGAAGCAGTCTTTAAAAATCCAATTTTATCTATTGGCAATGTATTACTAGCAAGGCTTGCGAGCTGGCACTATGACTATTTAGAAAGCCAAAATACAACGCACTTATTATTACAAGATGCGATTGAAAGCATTGATTGTGCGGGTGCAAAGCCTACAGAGTTTTGGATGCAAAGTGATTTAGCTGCAATCGATAAAGCTAAAGAATTGGGTATAAATATATTGCCTGATTACAGCATGGCGGATTTACGTTACAAAATACATTGCGTTATTCAAGAGGCGATTTAATGGCGAACAACTACATTAAAGAAGTGGCCGCCGCCGCCTTAAATTCTATTGATAGCGTATTAGACCACTGGTGCGCGGGTGGCAAGCGTGAAAACCATGAGTATGTGACACTGAACCCAAAGCGTAGCGATAGTACGCTAGGTAGTTTTAAAGTCAATTTAACCACAGGGGCGTTTGCAGATTTTGCCCTAGATGATGTTCGCGGTGGCGATTTAGTGGCTTTGGTTGCCTATATCGATGATTTAACGCAATTTGCAGCGGCTAAAGCTTTGGGCGAGTTTTTAGGCATTCCATATCAAAAAAGTGACGCACACAATCGCCCTACAAGCCTGCAAAATAATGCGGGCAAGGCTATGGCATCAAGCGTAAAAGAGCCGTTAGAATGGGTGGCAATCTTGCCCGTTCCCGATGATTCACCCGCGCCGCCTGCAACGCATTTTAAGCATGGCAAACCAAGTATGCAATGGGTATATCGCATAACCTATGGTGCTGCTTGTTATGTGTATCGTTTTGATGCTAAAACCGATAACGAGCGCAAGCAATTTGCGCCACTGACTTATTGCGAACACGCTACCAGCAAAAAACGTGAATGGCGCTGGCAAGGTTTAACCGAACCTAGGCCACTTTACAACCTAGATAAAATTATCAATTTACCTGATGCGCTGGTGGTTGTGTGCGAGGGCGAAAAGGCGGCGGACGCGGCGGCGGTATTGCTACCCGATGCAGTAACCACCACCATGCTTAACGGCGCACAAAGCCCGAATAAAACCGACTGGCAGCCGCTTAATGGGCGTGATGTTTGGCTATGGCCTGATAATGACGAAGCTGGCAACAAGTGCATGATTGCCATTGCTAACTTGCTGAAAATGGCGGGCGCGGCCAGCGTTAAAACCATTAATCTAAATGTGTTTGATAATTTACCTGATAAAGGCGATGCAGCGGATCTACTGACGGCGGGTTTAACACCTGAAGCCATGAGCGAATTAAGCCAAAAGCCTGATTTTTTTGAAGCTGAAAAACCGAAAACCACAGCCAAACTACCAGCGCAAAACGCCGAAAGCGAAAACCACGAAAGCCGCTTTTACTTAAATGATAACGGCCTGTATTACTTCGGCAAAAATGACGCTGGCAATGATGCACCGCCTATGTGGATATGCTCAAAGTTAGAAGTGACCGCCGTTACCCGTGACGCTAAGAACGAGGCATGGGGGCGTTTGTTAGAGTTTGATGATTTAGACGGCGTACATCATGCGTGGGCTATGCCGATGGATTTATTGCGGGGCGATGGTGCTGAATATCGTGGGGCTTTGCTTTCAATGGGCTTGCAAATATCCACCATGACTAAAGCCCGCAACCTGCTAACGCAACACATACAAACGGCAAAAGTAGAGGCGCGGGCGCGGTGCGTGGAGCGTACAGGCTGGCATGATGGCAGCTTTGTCATGCCAAATAAAACCATAGGTAACAACATTGAAAAAATCATCTTTCAATCGGCGGCCAATACGCAAAGCACCTTTAAGCAAAAAGGCACATTAGCCGCATGGCAAGAACATATAGCTAAACCGTGCGCGGGCAATTCAAGGCTAGTGTTTGCGATTAGCGCGGCCTTTGCAAGCCCGATGCTTGAGGTGACTGGCATGGAAAGCGGCGGCGTGCATTTTAGGGGCGATTCTAGTACAGGCAAAACCACAGCTTTGCGGGTGGCTTCATCAGTATGGGGTGGGCTTGATTACTTGCAACGCTGGCGTGCCACAGATAACGGTTTAGAGAGCCTAGCAGCGCAACATTCCGATTGCTTACTAGTGCTTGACGAGCTGTCACAGGTTGACCCTAAAGCGGCGGGTGAAGTAGCTTATATGCTGGCCAATGGCAGCGGCAAGGTTCGCAGCATACGCACGGGCGCAATGCGTGATACTGCATCATGGCGGTTATTGTTTCTATCAAGTGGCGAGGCGGGCTTAACCGAACACATGGCACTAGCAGGGCGCAAACCGAAAGCAGGGCAAGAGATACGCTTGCTTGATATTCCAGCCGATGCAGGGCGCGGCTTTGGTGTGTTTGATACCTTGCATGAGCATATAGGCGGCGCGGCCTTTAGCAAGGTGTTAAATGACGCAGTAGCGAAATATTACGGGGTTGCATCAATCGCGTTTTTAAGTAAGCTGGTTGAAAACCTAGACAAGATTAATACTCACGTTAAGAAGCTACAAAAAGAGTTTACCGACAAGCACCTTAATGGTGATGCAGGCGGCCAAGCTAACCGCGCAGCCTTACGCTTTGCATTGATAGCGGCGGCGGGTGAAATTGCAACCGTGTGGGGTATTACAGGCTGGCAACAAGGTGAAGCAATTAAGGCCGCCGATACTTGCTTTAAGGCATGGCTAACGCAACGCGGTGGCACTGGCAACGCCGAAGAAAAGGCAATGCTAGCACAAGTGCAACGCTTCTTTGAATTGCATGGTGAAAGCCGCTTTAGCGATTGGGCGCGCCCAACTAGTGACAGCAAAGAACATGCCCCCAAAACATTAAACAAGGCGGGCTATCGTAAACACTTTGATGCTAAAGAGGCGGACGGACAGCCAATTTTTACAGGCGAGGTATATAAGGAAGGTGAGGAAAAGAAATACCGTGATACTGAATTTTTTGTCTATGCTGAAACTTTTAGAACAGATATATGCGCTGGTTACGATTACAAAGTAATTCAAAAGTTATTAGATAAACATGGCGCATTGTTAAGACCAAATTCGGGCAAGGCATACACTAGAAATGAGCGCTTACCAGCCGAAGGCAAGCAAGATATTTACAGGTTAAATTCTAAAGTGTTCGGCTTATTAGCTGAAAATGATGCCAACGATTGACAGCATAGGACGGCTTAAGACGCTTTGTCTTAACTGTCTTAACTGCAATAAAAAAGGTTAAGACGGCTAGAAGCCAATAGGGGCGCGGTGTCTTAACTGTCTTAACCTGTCTTAACCGAAAATAAGCATAACCGTAAGTTAAAAGGCCGTGTGAATGGGTTTTACAAAAGCACACCAGCGCGAAAAATCAGCCTTTTTAACCATTCGTAAATCAACGCGGCCTACAATCAAAAGGTACTTCCCAGCGCTTCACCTACTGGGGGTAATTCGAGCCGCGTTTTTAAATTAGCTTGCGGGCTATTGTTGGGGTTGTCACTAGGGTTGTCACTTGAACTATTTAGACTGTCTGCTTAAATTTGTGCGTAGCGGCGCGATATAAGGGTAGGGGGGGCATAGTGATTGACATTAAATGCAGCACATAATAAATTGTATAAATTTAACTTAGCTGTAAGTCATTGATTTTATTAAGTTTCCCACTTCTAAAAATACGCCATTTTACATAACGTATGTACTACGAAGTGAGTGTATTAAATTTAATAATTTACCACTTTTAGTTAAATTTAATACACTTTATAGTAACAATTTCCCACTTTTGCTATAACTATAATTTAATAATCGTTAAACTTGCTTTAACGATTTTATAGTGATACCTTAATAGCTTATTGTTTATTGATGATAGGGCTTGCTATGACCACTGATGAATTTAGAGCGGGGCTTGAAACGCTAGGATGGAAGCAAACAGACTTTGCACTAGCTACAGGCTTAAGCAAGGTGGCAGTATCGCATTGGCTTACTGGCACTGCGCCGTTGCCATTATGGGCGCAATCACATTTAAGCCTGTTGCTTAAGCTGCATGGCCTCGCTGGTGATTTACTTACACCACCAACGAAAGCGGCTAAACAAAAAAAATAAATTTTAGGTTAATAATTATTGAAAGGGGGCAACTTTGGGGGCAACAGATAATTTAAATAATAATAAATCCTTTATTTATAAGGCTTTAAAATGATTGTTGGATTGACGCCAGCCCACCATTTTAGTGTTTCACCTAGTAGCAAAATGTATAAAAACCCTAGTAAATTCAAGTAACTAGGTTTTTTTACGCCTATTACAATCGCATATCGTTGCTTGACATCGCTAGTTTTATTAGGTGCGTTATTGGATATGCGGCTATTTTTTGTTTCGCGTACCCAATAAAACTACTAAGTGATTGTTGAATATGCCAAAACTCGCAACGCGTTTAACTGACATTCAAATTAAAAATACGAAACCAAAAGAAAAGCCTTTTCGGGTGGCAGCGGGGCGCGGTTT
Source organism: Methylotenera sp. (assembly GCA_031369365.1). Lineage (GTDB taxonomy): Bacteria > Pseudomonadota > Gammaproteobacteria > Burkholderiales > Methylophilaceae > Methylotenera_A. Next base: position 17,184 of record JANMOP010000052.1, on the reverse strand, counting down.
GTTTTTACTTGTGAAAACTGACGGCTCAAAGCATTGGGATTTTCGTTATCAGTTTGACAGTAAAGAAAATAATCTTTCATTTGGGCGTTATCCTGAAGTTTCACTAGCCAATGCAGAAAAGCAAGCAACTTACACCCATGAATTATTAGCAGGTGGCATTAATCCTAGCGAGCATAAAAAAGCGGCCACGGCTTCTAAAACAGGCAGCCTTGCTAATAGCTTTTAAGTAGTCGCGCGTGAATGGGCAATGAGTTACTTCACCAATAAATCTGCTTCACACAAAGATCGCACTATTAGGAGATTAGAAAGCTATCTATTCCCGTGGCTTGGTAGCAAGCCAATAGCAGACATTACTGCCGCGCAAATATTAGAAGTGGTTAAGCGCATTGCAAACTTGAATTAACTTGAAACCGCACACCGTACCTTGCAAGCCATTAGCCAAGTGTTTCGTCATGCGGTGCAAACGGGCAGGGCATTACGTGACCCGTGTGTGGATTTACGCGGCGCATTGCCAGCCACAGTTGTTAAACACATGGCCGCGTTTACCGAGCCTAAAGAGATTGCCGAGTTATTACGTGCGATTGATGGCTTTACAGGATCTTTTACCGTGCAAACCGCCTTGCGATTATCCCCGCTTGTATTTACGCGCCCTAGCGAGCTACGCACCGCAAAATGGGCGGATATTGATTTAGAGGCTAACGAATGGCGCTACAAAGTAAGTAAAACGCAAACCATGCACCTTGTGCCACTTTCTACGCAAGCGGTTAAATTGTTTGCAGATATTCACCCGCACAGTGGGCGTGGCGAATTTGTTTTTCAAGGTGGTCACGATCCTAAAAAGCCTATGAGCGCCGCCGCCATTAGTGCAGCGCTAAAACGCATGGGTTACGATACACAGCAAGATATAACCGCGCATGGCTTTAGGGCGATGGCGCGCACCATTTTGCACGAGCGTTTAAATATTGACCCGTACATTATCGAGCATCAACTCGCCCACAAAGTACCCAATGCGCTAGGCGCGGCCTATAACCGCACTAAGTTTATCAAGCAACGCAAAACCATGATGCAACAATGGGCAGATTATTTAGATGAGCTGAAAGCAGGCGCAAAGGTAATACCGATTACTGGCAAAAGTGCTTGAACTTTTTACTTGAAAATGATACTAAATAAAGATACTATAACTTTGTTAAATAGCATCATAAATGATTGCATGTGAAAACTAAGCACGCCAAAACACTCAAGCTGATTTACAGTAAGCCAATATCTGCCAATATTCAATGGCGCGATATAGAAACCCTGCTAATTAGCTTAGGCGCAGAAATAAGCGAGCGTGAAGGCTCGCGGGTGCTAGTTAAACTGTTTGAGGAAAGGCGTGTTTTTCACAGGCCACACCCAAGCCCCAATACAGATAAAGGCGCGGCGGAGGCGATTAAAAAATGGTTTCAAGTAAACGGAGTAAAACCAAATGAATAAATTAAACATTAACGGCATTAACGCCGTCATCAGCTTTGATGCAGACATCAACCTATTTCGTGGCGAGTTTGTAGGGCTAAACGGCTATGCAGATTTTTACGCAGCCGATGTGGCAGGCTTAAAAAAAGAAGGCGAGCTTTCACTTAAAGTGTTTTTAGAAGCCTGCGAAGCCGACAAGGTAAACCCTTACAAACACTATTCGGGCAAGCTAATCACCCGCATAACGCCCGATTTACACGCCCTAGCCGCCGAGACTGCCAAGGCGCAAGGCGTGAGCCTTAACGCACTTATTGAGCGTGCCTTACAGCATGAAATAGCGGCCTAGCCAGGCTGTGCGAGACGGTGCAAAAGTGATACCGATTACGGGTAAAAGTGCTTAAAACTATCTCTTGACAATCTATTAAATGTAATTACAATAATATATGCAATTTAACTTTGACGAAGCCAAAAATAAAAGCAATATGCAAAAGCATGGCTTACCTTTAAGCGAAGCTAAATTGCTAGAGTGGGATTTATTGATAAGCACCCATGATGTACGGCGAGATTATGGCGAAGTGAGAGAAGTAGGCTTTGCGCCAATGGGTGAAAGATTGTACTGCGTTGTATTTACAGTGCGTGACGACACCTACCACATTATTAGCTTGCGCAAGGCAAACAATAGAGAGAAGGCAATTTATGCACATTACTACTAAATCAGGCAGAAAAATTCTGCTAAATACTGAAGAGGAAGAAGCGGCCATAAACGCAGGCATTGCGGCCGACCCCGATACTTTTGAAGTAACGGACGAGCAATTTAAAAAAATGCGTGGCAGGCCAGCAGGCAGCAATAAAACGCTAGTGCATATTCGGTTGGATAACGATTTACTTGAGCGCTTTAAGGCTACGGGCGCAGGCTGGCAAACGCGCATGAATGATGCGTTAAGAAAAGCAGCGCCATAAGGTTTAAACATGACGACCAATAAATTACGCCCAATACACGCAGGTGAAATATTGCGTGAAGAATTTTTAGCCCCACTAGGCATCACGCCACATGCGCTGGCCATGAGCTTGCGCGTGCCAGCCCCGCGTATTAATGATGTAGTGCGAGAAAAACGCGCTGTTACGGTAGATACCGCCATGCGCCTAGCCCGTTACTTTGACACCACCGCGCAATTTTGGATGAACCTGCAAAGCACTTACGACTTAAAAATAGCAGAAAAAACCCTAAGCCAAAAAATTATTAGTGAAGTGCAACAACTGCAAAAAGCCGCTTAATAAGCAAAAATACAACATGAAAAAACCTAATAACCTAGGCGATGTGCCAATTACGCAGGCTGATATTGATAGCGGCAAGTTAAAGCTGGTAAAGCGTGATGCAGCGGGTGCGGTTATTTTTGATAGAGTTGCGTTTGTGCAAAGCCTAAACAACAATAAGCAACCTAAAACCGATTTAGTGATTGAGATGATGCGTAAGAATGAGCGTTATTGATGCTTCAAAAAATCCAAGTTACAACGCAAACCAACACCCGTGCGGGTGACACACTGCATTTAAACGTAGCCATTGAATGTGCTATCAAGCAGTTTGTAACGCTAGATATGGCGCAAGCCGCCAGTGCAAAACAATTGGGTTTTGAAGTGCTGGCAATTTAGCAAACAGTTTGCCACACCTAGCGCGGGCTTAATTACTCAACGAAAGTGTCAAAATCACACTATCATTCTGTAACTTTATAAGTTACAATAATTCAACTTAACAAAATTAATCAATGATTAAAAGCTTCGCGCATAAAGGTTTAGAGCGGTTTTTTTACTAAAGGCGATAAAAGCGGCATTAACGCGCAATATGGCGAACGCATTAACCGCGTGTTAGATAGGCTAGACAGCGCAACCGATGCAAACGATATGAACATTGCAGGCTTTTATTTTCATGCGCTTACGGGCGATAAAAAAGGCATTTACAGCGTGCGTATTACAGGCAATTGGCGCATTACTTTTAGGTTTGAAAATGGCGATGCTCACATCGTCAATTTAGAGGATTATCACTAATGGAATCACTAAGAGATAAAAACAGAAAACCCACCCACGGCGGCGCAATACTGCGCGAGGATATGTTGCCTGCGCTAAATATTACGCAGGGTGAGCTTGCCGTTAAACTAGGCGTATCGCGCCGCACTATTTCAGAGATTTTGCACGAAAAAAGACCAATAACCGCCGACATGGCCATACGCATTGCCAAGTTTACCAACACCACGCCACAAAGCTGGCTAAACATGCAACAAACGCTTGATATTTGGCAGCTACAGCAAACCAACGCCAAAGCCTATGCACAAATTGAACGAGTAGCGGCTTAATACGCAAACAGTTTGCCACACCTAGCGCGGGCATAATTACCCCGTGCGAACACCTCAAACCCTATGCGGCAGGTGTGGCTTCTTAATTAGGGTAACGCAAAGGGGCGTTATGAATGACAATAAGCCAAATTGGGATAAATGGAAATTAATACCTAATGCAGTGATATGGAAGGTAGCCGCTTTGTCATTAGACATGAGTCCAGAAAAGGAAATCGCAGCAAATAGTGATAGATATTTATCTAAAGAGGAACATGCGTTTAATGATAGAGTAGTAGAACTTGAAGCCCGAGTTGAAATCATTAATGCTAATATTGGTTATGAAGCAAATGACATATTTCACCCCGAAAGTTATCATCAAGGTGAACGTCAGTATGTCATAAATATTCCAAAATTTGCAAAGTGGGCTTTATCGGTTAATTGGGATATACCGCCCGAGCTTGCGGCATTGGCTTCAAAAGAAGACGAAGCTATTAAGCCAGTAGCTGAAAAGCCATTAAGCACACGTACCGAAAATAATTATCTGCGTTTGATTTTTGCGCTTGCTGGCAACATTGTAGGCTTTAATTATAATAAGCCTTATGAATCTGCTAAGTTAATTATTGACGCTACCGAAATAAATATTAGTCAACAAACCATAGCTGATTACATTTCAAAAGCCCACGCCCTTGATAGTAAAGAAAAGGATTGATGCTAATTAGCATGGCGTAAATTCTAATTAGGATTTAACAAAAATCGTTTTTGATAAGGTGCTTACATCCTAGTAATTCCTAGGTAATTAAGGCACTAACATGGAAAAACGATTTTCAAAAATACCCGCAGTATGTAAACGGACGGCGCGCAGTCGCAGCGCAATATATAAAGCCATTAGTGAAGGTAAATTCCCAAAACCTTACAAGATTGGTGACCGAGCCGTTGCTTTTTTAGATAGCGAAATCGACGCATGGATTGACGCACAAACTGCGAAAGTTGAGGCGTAAATCATGAAAAACTTTAATGATGACAAGCAAAAGAAAGGGGCGGTTTCTGACACCGCCCCTAGTGAGCAAACCAAACCACTCAACCCACATGATACAACTATCAATAATCAACACGCAATCTGTTTACGCGTATTGGCAATAAGCCCACAAAGCACCATTGATTTACGTCATACATACGGTGTAATGATGCCAGCTGCGCGTATCAAAGAACTTCGCAATATGGGTTTTGAAATAGCCACCGTGCGCGTAACCCAAACCACGCCCGATAACATTAGCCATAAAGGCGTGGCTAAGTATGTTTTACGCCATTCACCGCCTGTAGCATTGATTAAAAAAGGTGAGGTTATGCTATGAGTTACGCTTATCTTTTTAATCGTGCTTATTCACTTTGTGTAAAGGCTAACAGCCACGCAATCGCCCCTGATTTAGCCTATATGAGCGAAACCGAGCTAATGGGCGTGATCAACTTTTTATCGCAGATTGTTAGCTGATTAATGGGCATGGATAGGGCAAAACGCGCAACTAGCAAAACAGATGCTTTTCAATTGCAAGGTGCGCGTATTTGGTTGCCTTTAGAGGCTTTTCACGGTGCGGCTTATGCCAGCCTTTCAATAAGTGCAAAGGCGTTGTTAGTGGATTTAGCAACGCAATTGCGTGGCAATAAAAAGCAAGGCATTGTGAATAACGGCGATTTAACCACCGCTTTTAAAATATTAAGCGCACGCGGGTGGCGCAGCGACAAAACCATTCGCAAAGCGGCTAGTGAGTTAGAAAAGGCCAAGTTAATTACCAAAACACGGCAAGGCCATTTACCAAACCTATGCAACTTATACGCGGTGACTTGGTTGCCACTTAATGAGAATGACAAGTTAGATATAACAGCACGTGGCCACCAGCTAAATGCTTACAAACTATTAGAAAGGTTGCCACCGATAAAATTAGTAGCTAATGGGTAAAATTTACCTAAGGCAGCGCACTACAGCTGTAAATTTTACTTAATTAAGCACGAATTTAACGATTAATTACCGTAAAAAATACCACTATTGGCGTGTTTTTAAGTGTTCACTAACGGTAAATTTTACGCACCTTCTATAGTTACCAATACCTATGGTTATTTTATGAAAGATGAAACCAACAACATGACAAACAAAGCAGTGACAAAAAGCACGAAGGCTGAAAAAGACGCACTAGCAAAATAAGCTGATAGTGAGCATTACACAAAAGTGAGTTTATCGCCTGCGACCATGAGTGCGATATTAGCGGATAGCTTTACTAGCGCAATTTTGCCTAAACCTGAAATAGCCGATGTGGCTAGTGCGTTGCGCGACAAAATAAGCACCATTCAAGATGGCGACATGAAACCGATAGAAGCTATGTTAATTGGCCAAGCGCAAGCGCTGCAAACCATGTTTGTAAGCCTAGGGCGGCAAGCAACCAGTAAAACGCAGTTAAATCAATACACGGCTTTTATGATCCTAGCTTTGAAAGCACAAGCGCAAAGCCGCGCCACAATTCAAGCCTTAGTAGAGTTGAAATACCCTAAGCAAGCCACTTTTGTAAAACAGGCCAATATCGCCAATGGTCACCAGCAAATTAATAATAATCAAAATGCTAGTGATATTAATACACCAGTACGCGCACCCGCGCAAGCAATTGAAAATCAACCAAACGAACTATTAAGTGAGATGAATAATGCGACACTGGACAGCAGCAGAACGGCAACGACAAGCGCAACTGATAAAGCAATGGCAGCCGTGGCAACATAGCACAGGCGCACGAACGCTTGAAGGCAAGGCCATAACCTCACGAAATGCTTTTAAAGGCGGCTTTAGGCAACAACTTAAAGACATCAATCAATTACCGCGTGATTAACGTAACGCTGTAAATGAGATTGCATAGATGCTAGTTATATTAGCCACGAGTGGGGGCGTTGAAATGTCTAGGCCGCTAGTGACTAGTACCGACTGTGTTACTAAATACGCCCACCACAATTCACTAAGCGGGGTAAAAAAGCAGTGTAAGGGGTGGGTTAAAAGTTAAGGGTCATGTTTTATCAGTACCGATTGAATCATTTACGACTATAAACATCTTAAAAAAAAGTTATTTTACCGACGCGTAAAAAGATAATTACATATTCACGATAAATAAATTATTTAATGTTTTATTGGGTACGTTTGTGGGTACGTTCTGTTTTTGAAATTTATAGAATGGCTTATCTATTGGCTTAAATATAATTGTTGGATTGACGCCAGCCAATTAATAAAGTAGCCACTTTTTATTGGCTTTTTACCATCACTGAAAGCTATTTTGTTTGTAAAGCAGTGATTAAATTTATGTAATCTTGCAGCCAGTTTTTAGCGTGCAGTTTTTGCTGGGCATTGGTGCTGGCATGTAAATTTGTTATGGTTTCGCAGGTATGATTGGTTAAATTATTAGCATAGATTTGATACTCTTGATTCGGACTTTTTTGTATGCGATTAAAGCCAGCTTTTACTAATTGGGTTTTTTCATCGGTAGTTAACGATTGATTTTGTAGCGCGTTTAAAATATTAAACGCATCATCATTGCGCCGTTGTATCTCTTTGTAACTAATGGCTGGGTTAATATCTGCTTGTTCAAGCCTTTGTTTTAGCAGTTCTATTTGTGCATCATTTAAACCACCATACATTTTTTCGGCAAAATCTTCGGTTTTTTCTAGCCGTACTTTTAATTGATCTTCTTTGCTATCTGGCCACCATTCTTTTTTCCATTTTTCGGCACGCTCACCTATTTTTGCCTCAAACCGCTGCATTTGTTTATCGCTCAATAAAGGCGCCATTTCAATCACAATGGGAATCGATTCAATTCGCAGCGCATGCACACTTAGCTTAATCGTGTCTAATGTTTCACACACTTCATTGGCGCTTATTTGCTCGTTACTAATGCTGCTTTGTATCTGTTGCAGCAGCGTTATGTAGATTGGCAGCTGGTTTTGGCGATGCCATTGATGTAACTTTTGTAGACTAGTTTTTAGTGCTAAATTTTGCGCTTGGGTAAAACTAAAATAATCGTTTAACCACCAAATGACTAGTTTTGGCGCATTGTTATAGCCTGTTTTAACCAGACTACAACTAATGATTAAACATGAAAACAGGGCAGCGAGCAGGTATTTTTTTAAGTGCATAACACTGCGACCCTATGCGATTTTTTTAGTTTTGCGTTAACTATGAATTAATGGCTTTCGCCAATATGTGTTTTGCCGCGCTGCTTGGCCAAAATTACTTGCTTCTGCCGCTCGGTTAAGCTTTTCTTTTTGTCTTCTGTTAATGAATTATAACAATGCGGGCAACTAATGCCAGCGGTGTATTGGGGCGATTTCAACTCTGCGGGAGAAAGTGGCATACGGCAGGCGTAGCATTGGTCAAACTCGCCGACTTCTAAGCCATGCTTTACCGCAACGCGTTGGTCAAACACAAAGCATTCGCCTTGCCATAAGCTTTCACTTTCTGGCACGGTTTCCAAGTATTTTAAAATGCCACCTTGCAGATGATAAACGGCGTCAAAACCTTGTTCTAACATGTAGCTAGACGCTTTTTCGCACCTAATGCCACCCGTGCAAAACATGGCGACTTTTTTGTGTTTGGCTTTATCTAGGTTTTGCGCGACGTATTCGGGAAACTCTCTAAAAGTGGTGGTTTCAGGGTTCACCGCGCCTTTAAACGTGCCAATATGCACCTCGTAATCGTTACGCGTATCCAGCAAAATCACGTCTGGGTCAGCAATTAGCGCGTTCCAATCCTCGGGTTTTACATAAGTGCCAACAGTGTTGTTGGGGTTTATGCTAGGCACGCCCATGGTGACGATTTCTTTTTTCAGCTTTACCTTCATGCGGTAAAACGGGTGCTCATCGGCGTAAGATTCTTTATGTTCTAAATTGGAAAATTTGCCTTCAAACGCGGCATTGGTACGCAAAAAATGCAGCAGTTTGTGGATGTTATCAGGCAAGCCCGCAATCGTGCCGTTAATGCCTTCGCGCGCCAACAGAATCGTGCCTTTTACATGATGTGCGACACAGGCCGCATGAATATTAGCCTGCAGGGCAGTACAGTTTTCTAAGCTAACAAACTTATACAGCGCAGCAGTGAGATATTTGGATTCGATTTTGGGTTTTAATTGAGGCATTTTACAAACAGCTTATAGCTAAAACGCTATTTTAACACTTGCGGGCAGTTTAGATAAACAAGTCCTAATAGTTGCCCCGTCATTCTGAGCAAAGCGAAGAATCCATGTTGTTTGGTTAGGTAATACTGGATTCTTCTCTGCGCTCAGAATGACGGTGTTGAGCAACAATGTTTTTTTATAGTTGAAAAATTAAGGTAGAAAAATCAAAATTTCTCCATTGCCATTGCAAGCCAAATCGCCCGCAAAGCGTTGCACGCGCTGATTTTTTAATGCGTTAAATTTGCTTGGAAGTGCTTTGAATGATTGGAAAAGTAGCGCCAAAAACGGCAGATTGTGTGTGCCGCAATCTTGCATGGTTGCATGAAAATTAGCTTTATTTTTAAGTAATATCGTCCCGCGTTTCATGGCAAAACCTGTGTATTTACCTACCTTGCCATGCACGCCAATGGTGCCAGCAACCATGCGGCTGGCGCAATAATCACCTGCGTTGCCGTCGATTAGAATCAAGCCACGACGCATTTGGTCTCCCACGCGGTCGCCTACATTGCCTTGGCAGATAATGCTGCCTCCTTGCATGTTCGCGCCTAAAAAATCGCCGCAATCGCCTTCAATAGTGATTTGCCCGCGCGTCATGTTATGGCCAATGTAATCAAGCTGCGCTGTACTATTTTTAAACACAATGTGTTCAAAATTATCACCATTAATATAAAACAAATCAATTACTTTAATGCTGTTATTTAATGTGATTTCTAGTATTTGTTTAAGCGATTTTCCAGCCAATTTATCTGGCATCAGTTGGCTGCAGTCCAGCTTGCTTGCAAGGTTTTTTTTCAATGTGAAGGTTAGCGCGCTCATGTTGTTGGTCACTATTTTCTCATTCGTCATTCCCGCGCAGGCGGGAATCCATTTTGATTTTAATTAACGTTTTAAGATAATTGCTACAAAAATCCACATGGATTCCCACCTGCGTGGGAATGACGGAGTGGAATAATTGAATGAGTTTATAGTTGAGCATCGATTTAATTTTTTAAAACTTCATGCAATTTAAAATGATGTGGCCCTAATTTACCACCATAATTGCCTGCGGAAATACGTTTTACACCACTTTTTTTGCCATTTTTATTTAAGGCACAAATGGCCTGTATGCCCGCACGCATGGCTTTGGCGATGTCGTCAAACGTGAGCCCATCGATCACAATTTCTAGCACGCTTTCAATATCGTCATCTAATTCGCTTTTGGTTAAACCTTTTAGTGTCGGGCAAAATGCGTCGTTGGTGCTGGCGAACATTTTGGGGTATTTGCTGCCGACTTTGGAGCCGCTACGCACCACGCCACCTGGGAAAGGCATAATCACGTTGGGTATTTTTTTCATGGCTTCAATCGCCACTTCTGCTGCATTTAAAGCGGATTCCTGGCTGATGGCTAATATCAAAAAGTTGCCGCCGCCAATCGCGCGCACCATGCCTGTGCTTTCTTGCACTAAAAATTCGCCATCCATCACGGGGATGCGCCAATAGCGTTTACCAGCTATCAATTTTGAAGTTTGAAAACCATCGCCAAAATAGCGCAAATGCGCGCCTAAATTAATTTGGTCTACTACTACTTTTTCTGCTGGCAATCCATCTTTTGTTACTCCATTTTCATTTTCTATGCCCGCAAACGCGGCTGCGCTAGGGCAGGTAAGTATGCATTGCCCCATGCGCGTTTCTAGTTGCTGCATCAACACTTTGCTGCCCATGGCAAACAGCAAAACCGCCACTCCTGGCCTGCTATCAGGCGTTTCATCGGCTGACAATTCGCGTTCAATGCCAGCCTCAACGCCGCAACCAATCACGCTAGTGGCAAAGCCTGTCATGGCGTTGGCGGCGTGATACGCCCATTTCAGATTGAGTGCGGTAATAATAACGCGCGTCGCCCGCATGTTAAATGCTTCGGCGAAAGTGTCGTCAATTGTGATGCCGTTAATTTGCATTGGCTAAATAATAAGTACCTAAAAGTTACCGTTCGCCCTGAGCTTGTCGAAGGGCATTTATGTCAATGAAGCGTGCTTCGACAGGCTCAGCACGAACGGAGTGAGATTGTTTAAGCATCATCCGCACCTGCTTGAATTTTGCCCACCCATTCCATAATATCAATCGTGCCTTTGGCTTGCGCTTTTGTGTAATCGGCAGGTGGCAGCACATCTTGCAGTAAATCCACACGCTTCCACTCGGCTAGTGGCGTTTCGCACTCATTGCGCGGCACATAGCGCGAGCTTCTGACTTTCTCAAATTTGGGGATATATCTTGGACAATTTTGCCAACATTCTTCCAACTTTACCGTCACCACAAAATCGGCTTCTTTGTAATGTGCCAGCAATGTTGGGTCTTGCGAAATGCTGGCTGTGCCTTGCACGCGAATGCGGTGGGGCATTTCAAATGAGATAAATAACATGCCGATATTGGCATTGCCTTTAATGTTGCCCATGCTCAAAAACATGCCGTTGCCGTCGTAACTTGGGAAAATTAACGTATTATAATCAAGCACTTTTACAAAGCCCATGTCGCCACCTTTGTACGAAACCGTCGGCTGGCCTTTATCATTAATGGTGGTTAAAAAGAACATCTCAGAATGTTCGATAAAACCTTTTGCGTCATCGTTAAACTCCACATGGCTGGCCAATTGCTCAATACGGTCAGCCATTTTTTCTGTGCCAAATTGCGCCTGCAAAGCGCGCTGTTGCTTGCCATAATAAATGCTCAATCGTTTCTCCTTTAGCTTAAGTTTTGGTATGCGTAATTACTTTGCCACGCCCGTTGTTTGCAATTTCATCGTTGCTGATTTTAAAGTTATCTAATTGAATAGTATGGTATTTGTCGAAATATTGCTTCAGATTTTTTTCGACGCCAATATCAAAATTGGGCTTAGTCACATGCGTCGCGCCCCAAACCACTTTCGTAACGATACCGTTTTTTACCACCAATTCGCCATTTTTAAACACAAAATCTGGCGCGGCAAACATGGCTTCTTTATTGGCTTGCTCGGTATACACCGTAATATCGGCCTGCGCGCCTGCGCCTAAATGGCCGCAATTATTCAAGCCGATTAATTTTGCCGCGCCTGCGCGCGTCATAATCGCGATTTCATACAGCGAATATTCGCGGGTGAGTGAGGGCAAATTGCTCATGGCTTGCGCGTCTAGGTTTAATTTGGCAAAGGCTTCATTGCGAAAAGTTTTGTCCATCAGCAAACGAATCAAATGCGGGTAGCTGGTAAACGGTGCGCCGTTGGGGTGATCTGTGGTTAAAAAGATGCGCCACGGGTCTGTTACGCTTAGGAACAACTCCAAACCAATCGCCCATTGCAGCGCGTTCACATAGTTTTGGTCGCGATACTTAAATGGCACCACGCCGCAACCCGCATCGCATTCTATATCCATAATCACCGATTTTTTCGGGCTGGCGTGGCGACTATTTAAGTGCTGCATCATGCTGTCGCCCGATGCGGTGACGGTTTGGCCAAACAAAATTTGGCCTACGTCAGCCGTGATGTGTTTGTTTTTATTTAAAGCCTCGGCAATTTGCGCGGCGGCAGATGAAAATTTTTTATCGCCTTCAAGTCCGTAAGAATGAAACTGAATATGCGTTAAGTGCATAGGCACGCCGTCGCTGGCTTGTATGGTATCCAAAGTGGTTTGAAAGTTGCCCGCCGCGCCCAAATTATTGCAATGCACATGCAGCGGTTTAGCAATGCCCAGCTCATTCACAGCGCGACTTAGCGACTTTAAAATATCGCGCGGCGTCACGTGGTAATGCACATTATTTTCATCTAAATTTAGGCGGCGCTGATTAAATTTAAACGCTGAAATACCGCCAGGATTCACGACTTTGATGCCGATGGCTTGTGTGGCGTGCAGCGTCCAAGCGACGTAGTCGTTGATGGCTTTTTGATCCGTTTTGCCACTTAAAAGACGCAAAAAGTAATCATCATTGCCCAACATGGCGTAGCCGCCTTTATCTATCATCGGCGTATCGGCCATTTCAAGGTGCGCTTGGCGGGCGTTAATCGGCAAAATCGCTGGCTCAAACGCGGCGGTGTAGCCCATTTCTATGTATCTAAAGCCCGTTTCTGTCGTGGTTGGCGTGGCATGGTTGATTGCAGAGTGGCTACAATTCGGCGTGCAGATATGCGCTTCTGGCTCACTGTATTTATTTAAAGTCTCACGAAATTCTGGCAACATCATGCGCGCAATATTCACCTTGCCACCGCCAATGTGGCTGTGCATATCAATCGCGCCAGCCATGACTATTTTCCCTGTTAAATCAAACGTTTGCGCTATTTTTTCGGCAGCAATTGGTTTACCGATAATGTGGCCATCGCGAATGTAAATGTCTTCCACTATGCCGTCTTTGCGGTGCGCGGGGTCGTAGAGCTTACCGTTTTTTAAGAGAGTAATCATTTATTAATACTAAAAACTTCTACACCTGTCATTATGAGCGCAGAGAAGAATCCAGTTTTTATGGTGATTAGTACGCAAAATTCTGGATTCTTCGCTGCGCTCAGAATGACGGGATAGGATAGATTTAGCATAATAGTAACGCCTCAATTTCACAGACAATCTCACTCAAAGTGGGCAAATCATTCTCGCACACTTTTTTAAGCGGCAGAACCACGGCAGAATCTACGCGAAAAAGTGTACCGCTGCAATCTAAGCCTGGTGTGGCAATTGGGATGAATACGTCGGGAGTTTTTGCATTACGCAATTCGGTAGGAGCGGCGACTCGCCGCGATAAGCCTTTACTGTTATTCAAGTTATCATCGTGGCGAGTCGCCGCTCCTACAAAGTTAGTGTTCGCTAGAACGATTTGTGGTTTGTTACTTTCAGGCGGCTCTTTATCCATATTAAAACTATTCACCCAAACCACTAAATCATGCTCAACAGCTTCATCATTTAACGCACCATTAGTTAAAATAAAACCGCTCAACCAAGTATTGGCGTTATTGGCAGTTGTGTCGCCATCACTACCGCCAAGTGGCAAGCCAGCGGCGCGGCTTATATTGTTTAAAATCGCCACCGTTTCGGTGATATTTTGAATGGTTAATTCGGCGTGTGGAAAATCTAAATCCATCGCCACCCAAGCTAGCACCGCGTATTTGGCGTTTTTGAGTTTATCGGCAATCGCTTGTAAATCGCTGATTTTCAAGCCAGCTACTTGTGTGGCTTTCAGCTTTTTACCAGCCACCAAAGCGCGTAAAATCAGTGTGATTTCTGCTAAATCATCAGGCCTGCAGCCCAATATCCATGAGCCTGCTGGAGCATCGTCTTTTTGAATATTGCCACCAATAAAAATAATTTCACGCTGTTTCGCTGTCACAAACATGCCATCACAATTTACAAATCGCTCAAAAAATCGCGGGTTGTGCGAAACAATATCCGTGCCAATGCATACAATCACATCGGCGCGATTTTTCACTTCGGTCAGCGTGGTGGTCTGCCAGCCTGTGCTTTGCAGCACTTTCATGTTGCGCGCTGTGCTTTTGGTGTTCGTGTGTTGAAGGCTGCCATCGGCTTTTTGGGCGAGATTGTAAATGGCGCGAAAACCTTGTACATCGGTGCTTAAGCCCGCAAATAAAGGCTGTTGGCTTGCTTGTAGTAATTTTGCCGCGTGTGCAATGGCTTGTTGCAACGTGACTGGTTTGCCGTTAATTTGTGCTGAAACTTTATCATCCAACCCTTGATTTAAAGGCTGCTCAAAAAAACTGATTGCTTTCGCACAACCATTGGCCAACACTTTTATTTTTTGCTGATTATTTTCGATTAACACATCGTCGCACAGCAAGCCACATGCAGGGCAAGTGACGATTATGCTTTTAGTTTTGGAGCTTGCAACTTTCATGCCGCAATTTTGCCACAATTTGTGCTGCTTTTGATTTTATGACTTAAATTGTTAGGCTTTATATTTTCAAGCTAAGTCGCTACAATCTAAGCATTAACTCATCGAGCCAAACATGCAAATCGTCGCAGAAAATTTAACCACCGTTGCAAATGTGATTCAAATGGCAGTTGCACCCGTGTTTTTACTCACGGGCATTGGGGCGATTTTAAGCGTACTCACAGGCAGGCTAGGGCGCTTAGTAGATCGCTTCAGGGTGCTCACAGAAAACCTTTCTGAGCTGCCAGCAATCCAAGTGCGTGAGTTGAGTATTTTAACCGTGCGTGCCGTTTGGGTGCATTGGGCAATTATGCTGTGCACTGCGGCTGCCTTGTTCGTATCTATTGTCATCGCGGCCTTGTTCATGGGTGCTGTGGTGGATATTAATCCGTCACGCATTGTTTCTATTATGTTTATTGTTGCGATGACCAGCTTAATTATTGGCTTGGGTTGCTTTTTGCGTGAGATTTCATTATCGGTGCATATTTTTGATTTGTCGGCTAAAAAATAGCATTTACGCCATAATAACTAAAATCCCCATTTACAATAAGCCACAAATTTGTGGTTTATCAAATCCCACAAAAATGTTAATATCATGTTCTTTCTAAGTAGTTAATTTAATTGTTAATTTTTATTATTGGAGTTTACATGGCAGTAGAACGCACCCTTAGCATTATCAAACCAGACGCAGTTGCAAAAAACGTGATTGGTCAAATTTATACGCGTTTTGAAAACGCAGGTTTAAAAATTGTGGCGGCAAAAATGACGCATCTCACACAAGCTGAGGCAGAAGGTTTTTACGCGGTGCATGCAGCACGTCCGTTTTTTAACGATTTAGTTAAATTTATGATTTCTGGCCCAGTGATGATTACTGCGCTTGAAGGCGACAATGCTGTGTTAAAACACCGTGATTTAATGGGCGCTACCAACCCAAAAGACGCGGCGGCTGGCACCATCCGTGCTGATTTTGCAGAGAGTATTGATGCGAATGCGGTGCATGGTTCAGACAGCGCAGATAATGCGGCGATTGAGATTAAGTACTTTTTTGGTTAAAACCTAAAAAACTTACTTTTTTCGTCATTCCCGCGAAAGCGGGAATCCATTGTAAAAAAGTCAAAATGGATTCCCGCTTTCGCGGGAATGACGGGTGAGTGGTTAAAAGGTAACAAATTATTTTGATTAATTTACTCAATTACAATCAACCTCAGCTCGCCGACTACTTTGCAAGTATCGGCGAGAAGCCTTTTCGCGCCAAGCAATTGATGCGTTGGATGCACCATTTTGGTGTGCATGATTTTACGCAGATGACGGATATTGCCAAAAGTTTGCGCGAGAAATTGGCGGTGGAGGCTGAAATTACCTTGCCCAGTGTGCAGTTAGAGCAGGTTTCTAACGACGGTACGCGCAAGTGGTTAATTGGCACCGATGACCTGAAAACTGGCGCGGGCAATAGCATTGAGACCGTTTTTATTCCTGAAGATGATCGCGGCACGTTGTGTATTTCTAGCCAAGTAGGCTGCGCGCTGGCGTGTACTTTTTGCAGCACGGGCGCGCAAGGTTTTAATCGCAATTTAAGCGTGGCAGAAATTATCGGCCAGCTGGCGATTGCGAATAAATCACTACGCCAAGAGAGTGGTTATGAGTTGTTGTCTGCGAATGATCGCATCATCTCAAACGTAGTGATGATGGGCATGGGCGAGCCGTTGGCGAATTACGACAATGTGGTCACCGCCATGCAGATTATGTTGGATGATAGCGCTTATGGCTTGAGCCGCCGCCGCGTTACGCTTTCTACCAGCGGCTTAGTTCCAGTGATGGATAAACTGAAAGAAGATTGCCCTGTGGCGCTAGCAGTAAGCCTGCATGCGCCTAACGACGCACTGCGTGATGTGCTAGTACCAATCAATAAAAAACATCCAATAAGCGAGCTGATGGCAGCTTGTAACCGTTACCTAGAGCGCGCCCCACGTGAATTTGAGACGTTTGAATATGTGATGTTAGACGGTGTGAATGACACAGTTGAGCATGCGCATAAGCTGCTTAACGTGATTAGAAGCGTGCCATGCAAGCTCAATTTAATTCCTTTTAACCCGTTCCCCAATAGTGGCTACGAAACATCTAAACCTAGCCATATTCGCGTGTTTCGTGATATTTTAATGCAAGCGGGTTATGTGGTGACTGTTAGAAAAACAAGAGGCGACGACATTGATGCCGCTTGTGGCCAATTGGCTGGCAAAGTGCAGGATAAAATTAAGCGCAGTGGTAAACATATTCCTATTGAGGCGGTTGCATGAAGATGAGTTTTGTAAAAATTGGGCTGATTGCGATATTAT
>JANMOP010000036.1:0-24151 GCA_031369365.1 Methylotenera sp. | reverse complement strand
TCATTTGTGCAAAACCGCCTATACACCATCGCCAACCGACGTAAATCAAAAGGTGCGTATTTTAAAAGCCGCTATTGATGCCGACGCGTTACACGGCGGTGCAATTAAATTTGAAGGAGAAATGCTAGACCCGCCCATGTTTGGCAAGGCGCTACAAACCTTGCTACGCGCCCATGCGCTGCGTGCTTTAAAAACGTCAGATATGGAATTTGCTCAGCATGTGTTGGAGCAGCTGCCAGAGCAAGTGGTAAGGCAAAATTGGCCGTATGGAGTGTTGCTGTGAAAGTTTATTTTTCGGGCGAATCGCTGCGTTACGCGGTGAATTAAATTTAGGCCCTCGCCCGTAAGCGGGATTAGCAATGACTTGGCTGATGTAATTCTCAGCCTAGTCAGATGCTTAGTTGTTTAATCTAGAGGGGTTGGGGAGAGGGGCAATTTAGCCTATCGCTAGTGCCATACACCGAACTTCTGGATTCTTCGCCTAGAAACTAGGCTCAGAGTGACGGAATTAGTAAAAAATATTATTAGAAATATTATTGAAGTGAAGCAAATAAAATGACACAAAAGTTTGAAAATTTCCCAGAATGGATTTGGAACATTCCTGCCTACTTCAATATCGGCGTAGCTTGCAGCGACAAACACATAGGCACGCTGCAAGCCGACAACATCGCCATGATTGTCGAAGATGATATTCGCGGTACAGCACAAATTACTTTTGCAGAATTGGCGCAAAAAACCGACCAATTCGCGCAATTGCTGCGTAATTTAAAAGTGCAAGTAGGCGACCGCGTGTTGATTCGCTTGCCAAATAGCCTAGATTACCCAATTGCGTTTTTAGGTGCCATGAAAATGGGCGCGATTGCCGTGCCGACTTCAACCTTGCTCACCGCCGAAGAAGTGGCGTATTTAGCCAAAGACTCAGGCGCGACAGTGCTGGTGAGTGACCACACTGCTTGGCAGAATATGGAAGAAAAAATTGTCGAAAATTTAAGCGATACGCCTAATTTATCGCACATATTATTATCACAAACCATTGCTGTGCCAGCGCACGGTTGCTTAAATGTACTAAGTTTAGAAAAAAGTTTGAACAGCGTAATTGCTTGCGATAAAGCCTACCAAAGCCGCGCTGACGACCCAGCTTACCTAGTTTACACCTCAGGCACCACTGGTTACCCAAAAGGCGTTTTGCACGCACACCGCGCCCTGCTTGGCCGCCAGCCTGCCGCACAATATTGGTTTAATTACTCTGATAATGCACAAGATCGCATCATGCACTCGGGCAAATTCAATTGGACTTACGTGCTGGGATCAGGCCTGATGGATCCGCTGTATTTGGGCAAAACGGTGATTGTGCACGAAGGCAAAAACGATGCACAGGTGTGGTTAGATTTAATTCAAAAACATCAAGCCACCATTTTTATTGGCGTACCAACAATCTATCGGCAAATTTTGCAAAAAACTACTGCTACCCAAGCCGAAATCCCCAGTCTGCGCCACTACATGAGTGCAGGCGAGCATTTGTCGGATGAAGTGTTAAGCCAATGGAAAACGCGTTTTGGCGTAGATATTTACGAAGCGGTTGGCATGAGCGAGTTTTCGTATTACTTAAGCCAAAGCCAATATAGGCCAATTCGCCCAGGTTCTGCGGGCTTTCCGCAACCTGGCCACAACATTAAATTGCTTGACCCTGAAACCTTACAAGAAGTGCCAGTAGGCGCAGAAGGCATGATTTGCGTGCCAGATAATGACCCTGGCCTATTTTTAAGTTACTGGAACTTGCCCGACGAAACAGAGAAATACAAGCACGATAACACCTTTTTCACGGGAGATTACGCCAAATACGATGCAGATGGCTACATTTGGTTTTTAGGTCGTAAAGATGACATCATCAAAAGCTTCGGCTACCGCGTATCACCATATGAAATCGAACGCGTCTATAAAGGCCATCCCGATGTCGCCGATTGCGCCGCTGTGGCAGAAGAGTTGGAAAAAGACAAAGTGTTGGTCGTGCTTTATGTGATTTTAAAACCAGTCGCCACCGCTACAGCTGATGATTTGGTTGCTTTTGGCAAACAACATTTAGCCGCCTACAAAGCGCCTAAAACGGTGTATTTGGCGGATGACTTTCCGCGCACCAAAAATGGTAAAATCTTGCGTAAAGACATTAGCTCAACCATCGCTACAGCAAAAAGTTCACGATAAATGACTGTCATTAAACAAGCCGATTTCATTCAAAGCATCCAAGACGCTTTGCAGTACATTTCGTACTATCACCCTGCTGATTATATTCAGGCGCTGGGCGCGGCGTATAAGCTAGAGCAATCGCCCGCCGCGAAGGATGCCATCGCGCAAATTCTCACCAATTCGCGTATGTGTGCGGAGGGTAAGCGGCCGATTTGTCAGGATACTGGCATTGTGGTGGCATTTGTTAAAGTGGGTATGAATGTTCGGTTTGAGGGCGACTTGACACTTGAGCAAATGGTGAACGAAGGCGTGCGCCGCGCGTATTTGTTGCCAGATAACAAGCTGCGTGCCTCGATTGTCAACGACCCAGCAGGGTTACGCAAAAACACCAAAGATAATACGCCTGCGGTGACACACGTAGAATTGGTGCTGGGTGACACGGTTGAAGTGAGCATTGCAGCAAAAGGCGGCGGTAGTGAAAACAAAGCCAAATTTGTAATGCTTAACCCAAATGACAGTATTGTGGATTGGATATTGGAAACCGTGCCGACCATGGGCGCAGGCTGGTGTCCGCCTGGTATGTTGGGTATTGGTATTGGTGGCACGGCGGAAAAAGCCATGATTTTAGCCAAAGAATCGCTCATGCAGCCGATTGATATGCACGAACTTAAAGCCAAGGGCGCCCAGAATGAAAAGTTGAATAGATTGGAAGAATTGCGCTTAGAAATTTACGAAAAGGTGAATAATCTAGGCATAGGCGCGCAAGGTTTGGGCGGGCTGACAACGGTTTTAGATGTAAAAATTCTCGATTATCCCACCCATTCGGCCAGCTTGCCTGTCGCGATTATCCCCAATTGTGCGGCGACACGGCATGTACACTTTACGCTAGATGGCACAGGTGCGGCAGAACTCACGCCGCCTGATATAAGCACTTATCCTGATGTACATTGGGCGCCCAGCGCGGCGGCTAAGCGTGTGAATGTAAACACACTGACCAAGGCCGATATAGCCACTTGGCAAGCAGGCGAAACGCTTTTATTGACGGGTAAAATACTCACAGGTCGCGATTCTGCGCATAAACGTATTGCGACTATGCTGGCCAAAGGCGAAAAATTACCTGTGGATTTTTCAAATAGATTTATTTATTACGTTGGCCCTGTCGATGCGGTGCGTAACGAAGCGGTGGGTCCAGCAGGCCCAACCACAGCGACTAGAATGGATGATTATAGTGAAATGATGCTGGGCGAGTTGAATCTACTCGGGTCGATAGGTAAAGCTGAACGCGGCGATGAAGCTTTAGAAGTGATTAAAAAACATCAATCTGTATATTTAATGGCAGTGGGCGGAGCGGCGTATTTGGTCAGCAAAGCCATTAAAAGCGCGCGTGTCATCGCGTTTGAAGATTTAGGCATGGAGGCGATTTACGAATTTGAAGTGGTGGATATGCCTGTGACCGTGGCGGTAAGTGTGACGGGTGAATCGGTGCACAAAACTGGCCCTGAAATTTGGAAAGACAAGATTGCTCGGCATGAGGTCATTAAAATTAGTTTACTGATTTAATATTAAAATTAACCTAAATTGTAGGCTGGGCTTTAGCCCGATATGACGGGCTAAAGCCCAGCCTACAACTAGATATTAGAGGTTGATTAAAACACTCGAGAACAGGCATTGCGCTGGTATGGCGAGGAGAAATAAGTAGGTATTGTTTGCTTTGACCTGCTCACTTATAAACCCCACCTTTTGCCTTAAATCAGTCATAATTGTTGAATGAAAAAAGACGCTAAAATTTTAAAATTGATTGCCGCGTTGATTGCGACAATTTGCTTGTTATTGGCCACCACAGTCGCCAGCGCGGCCGAATCCGATGTGAGTAACGATGGCCTTAGCGTGCTGGATTATTTAACCGATAAAGATGGCCGCTATTCTGGTCCAACGGTTGAGCAAAACATTGTAAAAATGGATACTGATAAAAATGGTTTTGCCGATGTGACTGAAGTGCGCGCATTTTTAGCGTTAAAACACGGTAAAGATTACCAAAAAGCAGTGCTGGATAGGTGGGAAGTACAATCGCTAGGCGGTGGCTGCCCCATCCCGTTTGCAAAAGAGTTTTTATCGGAAAGCAGCAAATAGTTAGTTATTATTAAATTTAAAGAGTAGAAAAATGTTAAAAGCCTATCAAACCCACGTGCAAGAACGTGCCGCCCTACAATTATCACCCTTACCGCTCAATGCAGAACAAGTAGCCTCTGTGGTTGAAATGCTTAAAAATCCGTCAGCTGGTAGCGAGGCGCAATTAGTTGAATTAATTGAAAATCAAATGCCAGCAGGCGTGGATAAAGCCGCTTATGTAAAAGCAGCGTTTTTGGCCGACATAGCCAATGGCACAACAAAATCACCGCTGATTTCGCCCGAAAAAGCAGTGCAATTGCTTGGCACGATGCTGGGTGGCTATAACGTGCAAGCGCTTGTGGAGCTGTTAAGCACGCCAATGGCGGCGCAAGCGGTTAAGGCACTTAGCACCACTATTCTCATGTTTGATGCGTTTCACGATGTGGATGTGTTGATGAAAGCGGGTAATGCGCATGCGAAAAAACTCATGGAAAGTTGGGCAAACGCGGAGTGGTTTACCAATAAAGCAGCGCTTGCTGAAGAAATTAAAATGACTGTGTTTAAGGTAGATGGTGAAACCAATACCGATGACTTAAGCCCCGCGCAAGAGGCTTGGAGCCGCCCAGATATTCCCTTGCACGCCAAAGCTATGCTGGTGAACAAAATGCCAGATGGCTTAAATTTAATTGATCAATTGAAAGAAAAAGGCTTGCCCTTGGCTTATGTGGGCGACATTGTTGGTACGGGCTCATCGCGAAAATCAGCCATTAATTCGGTGCAATGGTTTATGGGCAGCGACATCCCGAGTATCCCGAATAAACGCACAGGTGGCGTGATTTTAGGCGGCAAAATTGCGCCAATTTTCTTTAACACGGCGGAAGATTCTGGCGCGTTGCCCATTCAATGCGATGTGAGCAAAATGAAAATGGGCGATGTAATTACCATTCAACCTTATGCAGGAAAAGTGTTGAATGAAGCGGGTGAAATTATCTCAACTTTCACGCTTTCACCAGTCACCATGCCCGATGAAGTACGTGCGGGTGGCCGTATTCCGCTGATTATTGGTCGCGGCTTAACGGCCAATGCGCGTAAAGCTTTGGGCTTAAAAGAAACCGATATTTTCATTAAAGCAACGCCAGAAATTGTTTCAACTAAAGGTTTTACGCTGGCGCAAAAAATGGTGGGCCGCGCTTGCGGCTTGGCTGAAGGTGTAGGCGTGCGCCCAGGTACTTATTGCGAGCCAAAAGCAACAACGGTGGGCTCGCAAGACACCACAGGCGGCATGACGCGCGATGAGCTGAAAGAGCTGGCTTGTTTGGGCTTTAGCAGTGATTTGGTGATGCAAAGTTTTTGCCATACTGCGGCGTACCCCAAGCCCGTGGATATTAAGCTACAGCACGAATTGCCAGAATTTATGTCGAGCCGTGGCGGCGTGACTTTACGCCCAGGTGACGGCATTATTCACTCTTGGTTAAACCGTTTGATTTTGCCCGATACGGTTGGCACAGGCGGCGATTCGCACACACGCTTCCCCATTGGTATTAGCTTTCCCGCGGGTTCTGGTTTGGTGGCGTTTGCTGCCGCCACGGGTGCCATGCCACTAGATATGCCAGAATCAGTATTGGTGCGCTTTACAGGCAATATGCAGCCTGGCGTTACCTTGCGCGATTTGGTGAATGCGATCCCTTACGCGGCGATACAAGAGGGCACATTAACGGTTGGAAAAACCAATAAACAGAATGTGTTTAACGGCCGCATTTTAGAAATTGAAGGCTTGCCTAATTTAAAAGTTGAGCAAGCGTTTGAGTTTGCCGATGCCTCTGCCGAGCGCTCTGCCAATGGTTGTACGGTTTTACTTTCTGCAGCACCTGTGATTGAGTTTTTAAACTCTAACATCGTGCTGATGCAAAACATGATTGAAAACGGCTACGAAGACGCGCGTACTTTGCAACGCCGTATTGAGAATATGCAAGCGTGGTTGGCAAAACCAGATTTGCTACAAGCCGATGCCGATGCGGAATATGCACACATCATTGAGATTGATTTGAACAGCATTAAAGAACCGCTAGTGGCGTGCCCGAACGACCCTGATGATATTAAACCGATGTCAGCAGTGCAGGGCGACAAAATTGACGAAGTATTTATTGGCAGTTGCATGACCAATATCGGCCATTATCGCGCTGCGGCAAAAGTATTGGAAGGCACTGGCAATATTCCCACCACGCTATGGATTGCCCCGCCAACGCGTATGGACGAGGCGCAGTTGCGCGAGGAGGGCGTGTATTCGGTATTTGGCATTGCTGGCGCGCGCACCGAAATGCCAGGCTGTAGCCTTTGTATGGGCAACCAAGCACGCGTGGCCGATAAAGCCACGGTTTTCTCAACAAGCACCCGCAATTTTGATAACCGCATGGGACGCGATGCCCGTGTTTACTTGGGTTCAGCCGAGTTAGCCGCAGTGTGTGCCAAGCTGGGGCGTATGCCAAGCCACGCCGAATACATGGAAACTGTAGGGACAAAGCTTAGCGATACGGCAAATATTTACAAGTATTTAAACTTTGACCAAATGACCGAGTACAAAGCCGCGTTGGATACTTTAAGCAGCGGTAAAAAAGTCATCCCGATTATGGAATCAATTTAATTAGTGGCCAAAATAAGCGATAAAAACCCATTTGGAAAATTTAACTGGAAAGATTGGCGGCACATGCTGCCAGTTTTTTTGGTGCTGGCAGTGCTAATCTATTTGGGTTACTACTTCCACGTTGATCATAAAGTAATCGTCGGTGGCACAGTGGTGATTGGCCTGCTATCGGGCGCGTTTGCTTGGCTGGTGGGCATTATCGGCCTAGTGCCGATTGTTGGACCCTTCATCGTAAAAGTACTCAGCATTGGCTTTGTTTGGCTTTTGAACGCAGTGGGTTATGTGATTTCTTACATTGCCATTAAACGCGGTTACAGTAAAGATGTGCTTACCTATCGCGGCCTAACCATTGCATTAATAGTGGGTATCATTATTGGCTACATCATCGCGCAGTATATTTAGCCACATCCTTTTTAACCGCATCCGCAAGCTTGACGGTTGTCTACCAGCGGTTTTCTTTTTTGGCGGCTTTATTTGGGATGCGCTGACCATCGGCCGCAATGTGGCGGCGCTAGATTTATTTATCTTCGCGGGCTATTTGCTACTGGCGGCTTTCATCTTATTTTTTACTAGCCGCCCAAGCTTTATTTTGGCTGACGCGACCAAGCTGCCAGCGCGTTTACATTGGCTGTACGCCTCGCGGCTGCCGTATTTTTTGCTGCAATTTCTATTTGGTAGTTTGCTAAGCGCGTTGTTTATTTTATATTTTAAAAGCGCCAATCACTGGCTGGCTTGGTTAATGGCATTTTTGTTAGCTGTATTGCTAATTGCTAACGAGTTTTTAGAAAATCATTATCGTCGCTTTACCTTAAGCTGGGCGCTGTTTGGCTTGTGCGCCATGCTGCTATTTAATTTTGTGCTGCCGTTTGTGTTGGGTAGTGTACATGCGGCTTGGTTTTACATCAGCACATTAATGGGCGCGGGTTTTGCCTATTGGCTGTACACAAAAACGCCCAATCACATGGGCAGCATTTACCCTGTGTGGCTGCTGGCAGGCTTGTTAATGCTGGCTTATACGTCAGATATGATTCCGCCAGTGCCACTGGTTAAGCGCGATATGGCGGTGGCTTATGCGCTAAATAAAGTCAACGGTGAGTATCAGTTAAGTCAGCAAAAATCTGCTTGGTGGGTATTTTGGCGCAACACTAGCGATGATTTGGTGCTGCAACCAAATGGAAGAACATCACAGCGTATTTATTGCTTCTCGTCTATTTTTGCGCCACAAGGGCTAAAAACGCGCTTATATCATCGCTGGCAAAAGCAAACTAAAACAGGCTGGCAAAGCCAATCACACATTGGTTTTAGTTTAAACGGCGGCCGCTATAATGGCTTTCGCGGCTATACCTACAAACAAAATTTAAGTGCTGGTGACTGGCGCGTGTTGGTGGAAACCGAGAATCAAAAAACCATTGCAATACATCGCTTTAGCCTAAAAGCAAGCCAGCAAGCGCCACAAAAAGTGCTTATTCGCTATTAATGTTTAGCGTCTGCATGTGTCATTAGCTTATCAATGTAAGCAATCGCAATGGCAGAAAACACAAACGTCATGTGAATAATAGTTTGCCACATCAGCACTTTGTCAGTTAAATTTTCGGCGTTAATAAAGGTTTTAAGTAGATGAATTGACGAAATGCCGATAATCGCTGTGGCCAATTTTACCTTTAACAAGTTGGCGTTTACGTGCGACAACCAATCGGGTTCGTCTGGGTGGCCAGTTAGATTCAGGCGCGAAACAAAGGTCTCATAACCGCCCACAATCACCATAATCAATAAGTTAGAAATCATCACCACATCGATTAAACCTAGCACAATCAACATGATTTCAGATTCGACCAAGTTAGGGATTTTGTGCACAAGGTGATAAAGCTCTACCCCAAAAAAATACACATAAACGGCCTGCGCGACGATTAAGCCCAAGTAAAGTGGCACTTGTAGCCAGCGGCTGCCAAACAGCACGTTGCTCATAATGTTGGTTTGTTTGTATGGGGTGGGGGATATTTTTGTTTGCATGTTTAAGCCTAAAATTTATAACGCTGCGTATTTTAACCTAATTAATTTGACTTGTGACCTGGTATTCTGCGGTTTCGTCCAAAGCTAAAATCTTTGTCAGCAATGGCATAATTTCATCCAGTATTTTCGGCAATATATAAGGTGGGTTGATTATAAACATGCCGCTACCGTGCATGCCATAGCCATCTTCGCTAGGCGCTTGCACGGTCATTTCTACTTGCAACCAGCTTGCAGATAAAGGCATTAGTTTTTCTACCATGATGGCAGGTTCTGGCCGTTGCAATAGTGGGTACCAAACACAATAAGTGCCAGTCGCAAAGCGCTTTAAGCACTCTTTAACGCAATTGACCACACGTAAATAATCGTCTTTAAGCTCATAAGGTGGGTCAATTAGCACCACCGCGCGTTTAGTGAGCGGTGGCAAGCAGGCTTTGATGCCTGCAAAGCCATCTTGCATTTCAGTTTTAGTTTGACGGTTGCGCTCAGAAAAATTCTCTAATAAAATTTTGCAATCGCTGGGGTGTAGCTCAAACAAGCGCAGTTTATCGTCTTTACGCAGATAACTTTGCGCGATTTTTGGCGATCCAGGATAAAAGTTTAACTGATTGTTTTGACTGAAACTGTTAATTAAATCAACAAAATTTTGCAGCGATTCTGGCAGATTTTTTGCGTTAACAAGCTGCGCTATGCCATTCTCAAACTCTGCATTTTTTTGTGCAAACTCACTTTTTAGCGCGTACATACCCGCGCCCGCGTGCGTGTCAATCACCCAATAAGGCGCAGGTTTTTGGTTAAAATAATCTAACACTAGGCTTAGCACATAGTGTTTAAGCACATCGGCGTGATTGCCTGCGTGAAAGGCGTGCCTATAACTTAACATATAGTAAACTCAACATATAATCCATTTTTTCATGTGAACATTTTACTGCATGGTAATGTCTAGTTAAGCGTAATAGTAAGATTATTTTATTTTGTTGAAAGAATAGGAGTTTTAAATGAAATTGAATTTAATGTCTGCACTGTTGTTATCTGCTGCTATTTTTAGCACTGGCAGCGCGTTAGCTAATCACCACGAGGCTGGAGAGGCTGATGGTAAAAATGAGCAATATAAAAGCTCTGCTGACGCCAATAAAGACGGTAAGTTGACTTATGAAGAATACAAACTGCATAACGAAAACAAAGCCAAAACAAAGTTTGACCGCATGGATACCAATAAAGACGGCACTTTGGATGAGGCTGAGCTAAAAGGAGTGCATGAAATGGGTAAAAAATGCGACCACCACAATATGCACAAAGAACCTGCAGCTAATAAAACCTAAAAAGCAGTTGAATTGATTAAGCACAGTTTAGGCTGTGCTTTTTTGCTATTTATTTGCTATTTATTTTGATAGCATAGTGTTATGAAAAACAACACCCACGAGCATGCTAGTGAACATGCAAATGAAAGCACGCACTCCCTAGAAGCTGTGCAAAATCAGGGCAAAAAACAGCCACAACAAAACCAACCTACCAAACATCCTACCAATTACAAGTTCGCGTTTTTTCTAATTTTAATATTTGCAATTATTGAGCTTTTTGGTGGCATATTCACACACTCACTGGCTTTATTAAGCGATGCTTGGCACATGTTTTCAGATGTGTTTGCACTTGGCTTGGCATGGTTAGCAAGCTACTTATCTGCCAAACCAGACACGCATAAACACGCCAACGGCCAAAGTCATGCTGAAATTGCGGCTGCTGCTGTCAATGCCATATTGATGTTAGTTGTGGTGGCCTATATTGTTTATCAGGCCTTGCAACGCTTTGATAATCCGCACCCTGTAACCAGCGGCTATGTGATGTTGATTGCCTTTGCTGGGCTGGTAGTGAATATTATTGTGGCAAAAATGCTGCACAGCGACCACGCACATGACCACAATAAACGCGCCGCTTATTTGCATGTGCTGGGTGATTTATTAGGCTCGGTGGCGGCCTTGGCAGCGGGTATCGTCATTTACTTTACGGGTTGGCTACAAATCGATCCTCTGCTGTCCATTTTTATATCGTTGTTAATACTAGTAGTTACTTTAAATCTTATCAAAGAGGTTTGGCAGGCTTATCGCTATGGTTAAGATAAGCATGGCTGCAACCGCAAGGGCTGTCGTCGCGAGCGTGAGCGTGGCGATCCAGTTTGATTTGTATTGGATTGCTTCGTCATTTCATTCCTCGCAATGACGTTATTTTTTAATTTTTAAAAGGAGATTAAAATGCCATTCGTTAATGTAAAACTCGCTGGTAACATCAGCAAAGAACAGAAAAAAGAAATCGCCAAAGAAATTACCGAAACCTTGCAAAAGCACGCCCACAAACCACCCAGCTATACCTACATTGTATTTGAAGAAGTGAAAATGGAAGATTGGGCGATAGGCGGGAGTTTGTTGGGGTGAGTGGGCTACAATTTTAGCCCTTCGCCCGTAGGCGGGAGAGGGGTTGGGGAGAGGGGCAATAGTGAAATTTTAACCATTCTTTTTCGCCGATAGGCGAGATACTTTATTTTGCTTGTCCAAAATAAAGTATCCAAACAAAAAGACACCCCCTGCCGCTTGTTTCCTGCGCTGCTTCAAAAAGTTGGGCGCTGCGGAACTCGCCCTAACAGCTTACAAAAACCGTAAGCTATCGCGGAGCTCAGACAGTCCTCGCTAAAATCCCCCAACTTTTTAAATCATCACAGGCGCGTCAGCAGGGGATGAAAGTCAAAACCAGCTATATGCGTTAGCCCTCGCCCTTGATGGGAGAGGGGTTGGGGAGAGGGTGTCATTCTTGCCTGCGCCAGAATGACTACAGTGGTGTTAAAATGTTGCCATTACGCCCGCCGATTTTTTAAAGTTATTAAGGAGCAAACCATGAGTGCTTTAACCATTCGCATACCAGAATCATTACACCAAAATCTTAAAGCCTTGGCCGAGCGCGAGGGCGTATCTGCAAACCAGTTTATTGCCAGTGCAATGGCCGAAAAAATGACCAGTGTACTCACGCTAAACTATTTAAAATCTGAATCCGCAAAAGCAAAACGGGGTGATTTTGAGGTGTTTTTAGATGCAGTGTCGAATGTGGCAGTTGAGGCGGACACAGATAAGATTGGGTAATCTATGGATGATAAAGAGTTTATTCAAGAATTTAAATTATTGCATGAGAAAGAGTTGCTTGACTCAAGACGTCACTCGATTGAAGTTATTCAGAAGCTAACATATTTTGTTATTTCCTCCGAGTTAGTAGCTTGTGGTTATATTTTGATAACAGCAGACAAGCTGGTGGCAATCGAGAGTCTGCATTTTTTGTTCTTAGCCTTAGCCTTCGCTGCCTTTTTTGGACTACTTTGGAGGTTTTTTTATAACCAAACATACTTCAATAATGTTCATGATGAGAGTGGAGAGTTGGTTAATAACTATTTTCGCAAAACAAGTGTTTTATTACGAACGGTAACATATTATACATATGTAGTTTTATCTATTTTATCAATGTGTTGGCTTACTCTCATTGGGTTTAATTATTTAAAATCACTTACTGTTCCGCTGGCGTAATGTTCGCAAAAGAGTGACCAAGTTGTTATGTTCGATCCTAAACCCATCTTAAAAAACCTACCCAACCTGCCAGGCGTGTATCGCATGATAAACGCCTTGGATGAGGTGATTTATGTGGGTAAAGCCAAAGATTTAAAAAAGCGCGTTTCTAGCTATTTCAACAAAAACTTAGTTTACCCGCGCACGCGCATGATGGTGTCGCAAATTGCCAATATAGAAACCACGGTGACCCACAACGAGGCCGAAGCTTTGTTGCTGGAAAATAACCTCATCAAAAGCTTAATGCCGCGCTATAACGTGTTGTTTCGCGATGACAAATCGTATCCTTACATTACAATAACAGGCGATAAATTTTCGCGTTTGGCGTTCCATCGCGGCGCGCAGCGTAAAGGTAGCCAGTATTTCGGCCCTTTCCCCAATAGTGTGGCGGTGCGCGAGAGTATTCAGCTATTGCAAAAAGTGTTTAAGTTGCGTACTTGCGAAAACACCGTGTTTGCCAACCGCTCACGGCCATGTTTGCAGTACCAAATTGCGCGCTGCACTGCACCTTGTGTAGGCTATATTTCTGTTGAAAATTACGCGCATGACGTGAACCACGCCGCATTATTTTTGCAGGGAAAAACCAACGAGGTGATGAACGCGCTGGGCGACAAAATGAATACGGCGGCGGCCAATCAAGAGTACGAAATGGCGGTGGTGTTTCGCGATCGTATGCAGGCGCTGCGCCAAGTGCAAGCCAGGCAATTTGTAAGTGATTTTAGTGTGAACGATGCCGATGTGATTGCCTTAGCAAGCAATAACGGCGGGCATTGTATTAACTTAGTGATGATTCGCGGTGGGCGGCATTTGGGTGATAAAAGCTACTTTCCAAAAAATAGTCAAGATGCAGAATTGGCCGAAACCATTGAAGCTTTTCTCACTCAGCATTACACGGCGCAAAATACGCCGCCCTTAATTGTGTGCGGGGTGCAATTTGAAGTTAAAGATTTTGAGCAAGCTTTAAGCGAGCAAGCGGGGCGTAAAGTTAAAATTCAAACCAATACCATTGGTGATAAAAAAGTGTGGCTGAAAATGGCGCTGACCAACGCCCAGCTGGCGCTCGCGCAAAAACAAACTGAAGCCAGCAACCAAGAGACGCGGCTAGTTGCGTTGCGCGAGGCGCTGGGCTTGCCTGAAACCACCGAGCGTATTGAATGCTTTGATATTAGCCATACCATGGGCGAGGCTACGGTGGGTAGTTGTGTGGTGTTTGACAAAGGCAATTTGCAAAATAGCGAATACAGGCGCTATAACATCACGGGCATTACGCCTGGCGACGATTATGCGGCAATGCGCGATGTGCTGACAAGGCGCTATAAAAAAGTGGCGGCGGGTGAAGGTGTTCGGCCAGATTTAGTGTTTATTGATGGCGGCAAAGGCCAATTGGGCGTGGCGATTGAGGTGATGCAGGAAGTTGGGCTGGAAGACATTTTGCTCATCGGCATTGCCAAAGGCGAAGACCGCAAACCTGGCTTGGAAACCATGATTTTTGGCGACACGGGCGAAATGCTGAATTTGCCAAGTGACAATAGGGGCTTGCATTTGCTACAACAAATTCGCGATGAAGCGCATCGATTCGCCATTACAGGGCATCGCGCCAAGCGTGCCAAAGCGCGAATGCATTCAAGTTTAGAAGATATAGACGGCATTGGCGCAAAACGCCGCAAAGCGCTGCTAACACGCTTTGGTGGATTAGATGGCGTAAAAAATGCTAGTATGGACGAAATCGCCCAAGTGGAAGGCATTAGCAAAAGTTTAGCTGAAAAAATTTACGCAGAGTTTCATTAGATTGTGATTCCCTCCCGCCTTGAGGGGAGGGCTAGGGTGGGGGTGAAAGAGTCTTTAAGCTGGTGCTGCACCCCCATCCTAGCCTTCCCCCTCAAAAAAAAGGACTTTAAGCAGAATTTTGAGTTAGACTTTTTGTTAAAAGATATGCATTAAAAGACCATATTAACTATTAATTGAGATTGTATATTCCTTATGAAGTTGAATATTCCCACCATGCTAACCTGGCTGCGAATTTTGCTAATCCCCATATTTGTGGGTGCGTTTTATTGGCCAGAAAATCTACGCACATTAGGCGCTATGCCCTCGCATTCGGTCAATGTGTTTACTACTATCATATTTGTGATTGCAGGATTTACTGATTGGCTAGATGGCTACTTGGCGCGGCGTTGGAATCAAACCTCGGCATTTGGCGCGTTTTTAGACCCAGTGGCCGATAAACTTATGGTGGCAGCAGCGCTGATTGTGCTGGTGGAATTTGGGCGTGTGGGCGCGATTGTTTCGTTGATTATTATTGGTCGTGAAATAGCCGTAAGTGCGCTACGCGAATGGATGGCGGGCGAAGGGCAGAGCAGTAGCGTGGGCGTGGCGATGATTGGTAAAGTTAAAACTGCTGTGCAAATGGTGGCGATTTCGTTTTTATTGTATTGGGATAATATTAATTTAGGCGCTCTGGGCATATTTAAACCTCAAATTGCTGGGCAAGTGTTAATTGTAATTGCCGCATTTTTAACATTGCTATCAATGGCTTATTATGTAAAGCTGGCCTGGCCACAAATAAAAGGCAAATAAATAAGTGTAAATAAGCTGTTTGCGTGCAATTTTAGCCTTGACACCAGCGCAAAATTCGCTAAAATGCTCGCTTCTCAACGCGGGAATAGCTCAGCTGGTAGAGCGATACCTTGCCAAGGTATAGGTCGCGAGTTCGAGTCTCGTTTCCCGCTCCATTATTATTACTTTAACTTTTTCTTGTTAAAGTACACAAACGGCGAATGCAATCATGCTTTCGCCGTTTTAGTTTCAGCAGTTTGGTTTAATTTTTTAGTTTAATATACTTCATAAAATTAAACACTAAGGCGCGATAGCAAAGCGGTTATGCCGCGGCCTGCAAAGCCGTTTAGGCCGGTTCGACTCCGGCTCGCGCCTCCAAAAATTACCATCTACTATGTGAAAAATAGTTAAATTAGCCCTAATACTCGCCTTGTTTGCACTTTATGTGCTTAATTACAATTGTAGTATTGCTTAAATGTTGATACATTACATTAAATGAATAATTTAACAGATTGATGCGATGAGTTTAGATAACCCTAATTTAGAGCAGTTAACTCAAAATCAAACCAATTCCAATGACTCATTACTGGGTTGCTTGTTGTTGGCATGTCGCACGCATCAAATTGCCACCACCAAAGACGCACTCACCGCTGGCTTGCCGTTGCGCAATGGCAAAATGACCCCTGCTTTGTTTAAACGCGCGGCAGAACGTGAAAATTTAGTCGTCACTATACTCAAAAAACCAATCGATAAAATCCGACCTGAGTTTCTGCCAGTCACACTTTTGCTTAATAATGACGAGGCCTGCAAGCTGGTTAGCATAGATTCAAAAACTAGCAGCGTACGCGTTATTTACCCTGAGTTGGGCGATTCTGAAGTGGTTGTGCCATTTGCAGAAATTGCCGCGCAATATGCGGGCTACATGATTGTCACCAAGACCAAGTACGTGTTTGATAAGCGTGCGCCAGCTGTGGGTAAGGTGCGCTTAAAACATTGGTTCTGGGGCACGCTGGCAGAAAATAAACGCATTTATCGCGATATTATGGTGGCTGCGCTGGTGGTAAATATATTTGCGCTTGCCATGCCGCTGTTTACCATGAATGTGTATGACCGCGTGGTGCCAAATCGCTCGGTAGAAACCTTGTGGGTAATGTCGATAGGCGTGGCGGTGATTGTAATTGGCGACCTGATTTTGCGCACCATGCGCGGTTATTTTCTTGATTGGGCCAGCACACGCATTGATGTAAAATTAAATGCGAGAATTATGGAGCAAGTGTTGGGTACGCGGCTTGAAATGAAGCCTAACTCGGTGGGTTCGCTGGCTAGCAATTTACGCTCGTTTGAAAGTGTGCGCGATTTTATTACCTCTGCCACTATCACCACCTTAATTGACGTGCCTTTTGGCTTGATTTTTATCGCAGTCATGGCATGGATATCGCCACCAATGGTGATTCCAGTGATTGTTGGCAGCGTCATGATGCTGGTGTATGCGTTTAGCGTGCAAACCAAAATGCACGAACTTTCTGAGACTATGTATCGTGCAGGCGCATTACGTAACGCGACATTAATTGAGAGCTTGGTTGGGCTTGAAACAGTGAAGGCGCTTGGCATAGAAGGCCACATGCAGCGCAAATGGGAGCATTCAGCCAGTTATTTAAGTGAAGTGGGCAGCAAGCTTAAGCTACTTTCGCAATCAATCAGTAATGGTTCTAATGCTATACAACAAATCACAACCGTTGCACTTATATTGCTGGGCGTGTATTTGGTCACCAATGGCGATTTAACTATGGGTGGCTTAATAGCGAGTACCATGCTGGCGTCGCGCGCGATGGCGCCCATTTCGCAAACGGCGGGCTTGCTCACACAATATCACACAGCATCCACCGCTCTGGTGTCGCTGGATGAGATTATGAATAAGCCAGTAGAGCGGCCTTTGGATTCAAGCTTTTTATCGCGCCCTGTGTTTAAAGGCGATATTGAATTCAGAGAAGTCAGCTTTAAATATCCAGGCGCAGAAGAAAGCGCACTTACAAAAGTTTCATTTAAAATTAAAGCAGGCGAACATGTGGCTTTGCTTGGACGCATGGGCTCAGGCAAAACCACCATTCATAAGCTTATTTTAGGACTGTACCTTCCTACCGAAGGCGCCATTTTGATTGATGGCATTGACTCGCGCCAAATAGACCCCGCAGAGCTACGCCGCAGTGTGGGTTATGTGCAGCAAGATACGCAACTATTTTACGGCACGATGCGTGATAACTTAACCATTACTTCGCCACATGCGGATGACGCTGCGGTGCTGGCGGCGGCACATGCGGGCGGTATAGATGAATTTGTTAATGCGCACCCCAAAGGTTTCGATTTGCTGGTGGGTGAGCGTGGCGAAACGCTTTCTGGAGGCCAAAAACAAGGCGTGGGTATTGCGCGTGCACTCATCGGCCGCTCGGTGATTATTTTGCTGGATGAGCCTACCAGCGCCATGGATCACTCAACCGAGGACGCGGTTAAAAATCGCCTCATGCAGGCCGCAACAGGTAAAACCGTGGTGCTTATCACGCATCGTTCGACCTTGTTTGATATAGCTAATCGTATTATCGTGGTGGATTCTGGCAGAATCGTGGCCGACGGGCCAAAAGATCAGGTCATTGAATCCTTACGCACTGGCAAGATTGCGAAGGCGCTTTAAGCGAAACCACTATGAGCCAAGGTTTATTTAAAGTAATTGGTGGGTTAAACAATTTTCTTAAGCGCCAATCATGGCTAACAGCGCCTATTTACTACATGGTGGATAGGGTTGTGCCGACAGAAACGCGTGATGATTTGGCTTGGAATGAAGAGGCCGATTTGGCTATTTTAGAACAAGCGCCACTTAAAGCTAAAAAATTGCTGTATTGCATTTTGACTATTTTAATAGCGGCTATTATTTGGGCTTATTACGCTAAAGTAGATGAAGTGACGCGCGGTGATGGCAGGGTGGTGCCTTCGCGCCAGCTGCAAGTGATTCAATCGCTAGATGGCGGCATTGTTTCTGAGATTTTAATCAAAGAAGGCGAGCTAGTTAAAGTGGGCACGCCGCTGATTAAAATCGATGAAACTCGCGCAGTATCGTCATTGCGTGAAAATAAAGGCCAATATTTAGCCTTGCTGGCTAAACAATCGCGCTTAAAGGCGCTGGCAGAAGGTGCCGCCTTTAATCCACCTGCCGAAGTGCAAAAAGAAGTACCGCTGGTGTATGAGCAAGAATACGCGCTATACAACGCCAGCCGCGATGAGTTAAGCTCTATCGTTAATATTGCGCGCGACCAAAAAGAGCAGCGCGAAAAAGAACTGATTGAAGTGCAATTTAAAAAAGAAACTGCGGAAAGAACTTATGAATCGGCCAACAAAGAATTGGCAGCCAATAAGCCACTATTGGCTAGTGGCGCGGTTTCAGAGATTGATATTTTAAAATTAGAGCGCGAAGCTTCGCGCGCGCGCGGTGAAATTGATCAAGCCAGAGCGCAAATTAGCCGCACGCAATCTGCCATTAGTGAAGCAGGGCGCAAAATTATCGAATCAGAACAAAATTTTCGCAGTAAAGTGCGGGCAGAGCTTAATGATACTTCTGCCAAAATCGCTAGTTTGACCGAAACCAGCGTCGCGCTTTCGGATAAAGTGAAACAATCCACCCTGAAATCGCCTGTCAATGGCAAAGTAAGTCGCTTGTTTTTTAATACCGTGGGTGGTGTGATTCAGCCTGGTAAAGAGGTGATGGAGGTTGTGCCAACCGATGACGCCTTGGTGATAGAAACTAAGGTGCAGATTAAAGACATTGCGTTTTTGCGACCCAATCAACCCGCCATCGTAAAGCTGACAGCTTATGACTACACCGTTTACGGCACGCTAGATGGGGTGGTAGAAGAAATTTCGGCAAACTCTACCGTGGACGATAAAGGTAACGCTTATTACATTGTGCGCGTGCGTACGCTAAAAAATAGCCTTGGTGCAGAGTTGCCCATTATTGCGGGTATGCAAGCTCAGGTGGATATTTTGACAGGCAAAAAGACCATACTTTCTTATTTGTTAAAACCAGTATTAAAAGCCAAGTCATACGCCTTTAGTGAAAGATAATGTGATAAATAATGTAGAAGCAAAATTGATGCAAGATATTTTCATCTCACCAATAAGCACGGGCTTAGTAAGCTGGGTAGAGGCTTTTCCAAAAGCTAAAATCGTAGCGGTCACAAACGTAAAGCCAACAGAAGCGCAAAAAAATGCGGAGATTATTTTTTGGCTACACATGAATGAAGACAGGCAAGAGTGGCTCACCAATACCATCTCGCACATTCAACAAAAATATAATAACGCCAAAATTGTAGTGCTGGCCAATGCGCCTATTCAAGCCGAAGCCCTTCATGCATTAAGTTTGGGGGCAGTTGGTTATTGCCACTCGTACTCTGCACCAGAGGTTTTGAAGGAAATTAAGACGGTAATCACCCATGGAGGTTTATGGTTGGGTAACGAGCTCTTAAAGCGATTGATTGAAGTTTCTGCAAGGATGGTGAGAAACCAGCCAAAGCATGTGGAAACTTTACTATCTCAACTTACTAAGCGCCAAAAAGCTGTTGCAATAGAGGCCGCAAAAGGATTAAGTAATAAAGAAATAGCACGGATTCTTAGCATTTCAGAACGAACGGTAAAGGCACATCTTGCTGCAACATTCGAGTGTTTAAAAGCTAAGGATAGGTTACAGTTAGCTTTGATGCTCAATAGCAATTACAGACGTTAAGCTTAACATTTGGCACTATCAAAAGTTAAGTATTTTCATACACAGTTATGTTGGGCACATCTTAGTACGTTTGCTGGAATTTAACACCTAGCCCTGTAAAGCCATCAATGCCAATTTCTTTGAGTGACTCAATCTCAGCATGATTGTTTACACCTTCAGCAATCGCTTGTGCGCCAATAGAGTGGGTGATGATACACAAACCTCTTAAGAGTCCTTTGCATGTCTTGTTTGTATCAATTCCTCGAACAATTGAGGCGTCAAATTTAATATAATTTAAACCAACATCATGCAGTTCGCCTAGGCGTGAAATACGCAAGCCGACATGCTCAATACCAATATGACAACCTAAAGCTTTTAGTTTGTTGCAGAAATATTTGAATTCGTTTAAATGATCAAATGCAGCAATTTCAGTGACTTCGAAACTTAAATGGTTTGGATGCTGTAATTGTTGCTTGATAAGTGTTGCTGCCTTTTGAATATATTTACGGTCACACATTGCGCTTGTTGAGACATTTAAACACAATGGGCTAGCGCCTTGTGCTAATAGCAATACAGCCGTTTCTAAAACCAATTCATCAATTGCTTTAATCAGGTTGAGTTGCGTTGCCCAATTAATAAATTCGCCTGCACGATACCATTTCCCATTTTCCTCTAATTGAAGTCTTACAGGGCTTTCATTGTGAATGAGTGTTCCTTTGTTAGTCATTACTGGGTAGTGTTCAAGCTTGATTCTTTTATTTGCTATTGCATCACTTAGTAAAGTTTTCCATTCAACTAGATGTTGATTTTCTGTCTCCACGTTAGCGTTTGCATTAATCACGCGAAGATAATTTTCTTCACTAAGGCTGGAATGATTTAAGATGAGTTCAAGCGCTTTAAATAGTGATGTTGTTTCGTCTATTTTTCTTATTTTTGTTGCCACTACTAAAAAACGAGCTGTTAATTCAGCTTCACTAATTTCAGCTGCTTTGGTAACAGCATCTTTTAACTGGTTGGCCAAAGCAAATTCATCTGTGGTTTGATTACAAAATACAGCAAACTCGGTTCCGCTTAATCTACCAGACATGAGTGACGAATCATCTTTGCATTTAGAGTCCAGCGTGCTACCAATACTTTTAAGTAACGCATTTGCTTGAGGATACCCCATGGCTTCATCTAGTTGAGCTAAGTTTGATAGCCTAAATATCACTAAAGCACCTTCATTATATTCATAGTGGTTGATATAAGCTTCCATAGTATTTACGAAATAATCATGGTTCATAAGGCCTGTTACATCATCATAATCAATTTTGTAACGCAATGCTTCCATGCGACCAGATTCTTGGGTAACAGTTTTTTTAATACGATTTGAAAGATTATTCATCTCGTGTACTATAGTTTTAAATTCTAAGGTTTTAGGTTCATCAATTGTAATGAATCTGTTTTCACCAATCGCTTTTGCTTGGTTGACTACATCATCAAGCGGACTTAGAACTTTCCTTAGGATTTTTCCACCAGCATAACAAGTAAGCAGACCAATCAAAAATGTCCAAAGTGCAATTAATAAAGTGGTATCCCAAAGCTTATCGTATGCAAAATCAGTGTCACTTTCTAATCTTAGTGAACCAAATTGTGACCAGCCATTTTGAATATCTGCAACACCAGCCTGAACTTTAATTGGAATAATCTTAATAAACCAATTAGGCGCTTTGGTATGGCTATCTGACATTACACGTTCGCTAATCAATTTGCCATTTGGGTCAAATAGACGTATGTAGCGGTAATGACCAGAATCAAATTGTGCAGATAACAGTAAATCAAGCGTGGTAGGATCTTTTTTCAATTGCGACATTGAAAGAGCAAGTGAAGTAACATTATCAGTATTTTTCATTTTTAATTGTTCTTCTAAATAGCTTTTACTTGATAGTGTGCTTAAAATAAAGCTACCAATAGAAGCTAGAATGACGGTGAACAATATAGCTAACCAAAGTTGCTTAATAAGTGACATATTAACTCCTTACTTTCAATTAATTTATTCCGTCTGCTTGAATCCGCGTTATGACATCACGCCATCTTGATAGATGAGATGTTGAATCGCCTTTAGATTTATTGTTAGCACCTACCCATAGGCCTTTATCATTAAAACCAAAAATTGGTGTCAAGTCTTTTCTGGCAGATGCGGGCATAATTTCAGGCACTAAACTATCTAAAATCATTGGTTCAGATTGTGGAGTTGCATAGTAACTGAGTACCATATGTGCTAATACAACTCTTCTATCTTGATTGCTGATTTCTGCTCTGACGTAAGTAAGCCTAAGTTTGTCGTTAGGCACATTTAATATTTTTAGAAAAGTATATTTGGCAATGCTATAGTCTTCGCAATCGCCCGCATTGCGGCCTATAGTTTCTAATGGTGTTGCCCAATAATCCGACTTTCCCCAAAGATTAATATCTTCAGCAAAATGAATTTTGTGATTAAAAAAATCGTTAATTTGTTTAAGCTTTTCTGTTTCTGGCGCAGATTGTAACAATGCAATTAATTCTTGAAGTTCTAAAGTGTTTTTATAGGCTTCTTCACCATATCTTTGTTTTGCATTGCCGCTAAACTTGTTGAAATCGTAACCTGCTGCGTAAATACCTGTAAGACAAAATAACAGCACCATAAATGAAATGATGCTGTTGATTTGCCTTAAGAGAGTTATTTTTTTTTTGAAACCTGAAATAATTTTTATTCTTAAAGTGTTGATGAATTCAAAAGTTAACTATAGTTCTTGTATTATATTCTTAAGTAATTGCTAGGATTACTTTTATTGTCCATCAGTACAATATATTTATACCTAAATAAGGTGTTTAATGCGACTGTGAAATAAAGCATAAATACGGCATTTAATTTTATAAATTAGGATACTAACATGGCAATAATCGGCAAAGTAGTTGCATTAACAGGCACAGCATACCTTATTACAGATAATGGCGCTAAGCGTGAGTTGCAGCTCGGGGATATTGTGCAAGCCAGCGACACCATACAGACCTTACAGGGTGCAGAAGTCGAGCTTGAGTTAGCCAATGGGCGCCCCATGCAAATTGGTTCGGAGCAGTTAGTTGCCTTTACAGAAGAGCTTACTAATTTATTGGGCTTTGATAGTCTTGATGGTGCGGTAAACCTTGCCACGATAGAAACCGTAATTAAAGCCATTGAAAGCGGTAAAGACATTAATGAAGTTTTAGAAGAAACAGCGGCTGGCAATAATGGTTTGATTAATGTACATGGTTTTGATTTTGTTGCTTTACTAAGAATTAATGATGTTCTCAATCAATTTGGCTTCGATTACGATTTTAATTTTAATGTTAATATTGATGATAGGCTTGTTGATCTTCTTTTAGAAGATAACGCTAATAATTTAGGTGCTGGTGCTATTGGCGGCGGAGGTGGCGGTACTAGCTCTGGCAATACTACGGTTACCATCAACCCAGCGCCGAATGCGCCTGTAGCAACGCCTGATACTGCTAATGTGAATGAAGACGCCACCAATGTTTCGCTAAACTTATTGTTTGACGACAGCGACCCTAATGGCACCACACCGACTATTTTAAGCATTAATGGCACAGCACTAACACTTGGCTCTGCACAAATTATTGACGTTTATAATGCCGCAGTTCTTGCAGGCAAAGTCAATGTGAGTGCTGCTGGCGCCATCACGTTTACGCCAACTGCTAACTTTAATGGTCCGATTAACTTCCCGTATGTGATTACCGATGGCACATTAACTTCTGCCAGCACGGTAACCGTTAACGTGGCAGCAATTAACGACACGCCAGCCATTGCACCACTAGCGGGCATCGCGGTTACAGAAGATATTGCCACCAAACTCACTGGCATCGTGTTTAGCGATGTCGATGCAGGCACAGGCAATGTAACCGCCACTTACACCGTACCAGCAGGCACGCTCTCCGCTGTTTCAGGCGCAGGTGTAAAGATTGGGGGCACGGCTACAATGCTCACGCTGACAGGCACCTTAGCAGCGATTAACGCCTTTATCTCAACAGGCACAGGCGTGCTATACAAAACAGTTCTTAACGCCAATGGCACTGTGAACTTAACAGTTAACATTAACGACAACGGCAATACTGGCGCAGACCCAGACTTAACGGGTACAGCGACTAATGAGCAAGCGACTCGTAGCATACTGCTCAATATTTCACCAGCGAACGACGCACCGACTATTAGCATCGGCCCTGTCACCAACTTCATCGAAGACAGCACTGCGGCTGGGGCGACCGTCGTCACTTACAGCACGGCGGATG
>JANMOP010000028.1:0-6812 GCA_031369365.1 Methylotenera sp. | reverse complement strand
TTAAAAAACAAGTTGCTAATTAAAACCTTAAGCAGGCTGCTTTAGCTTTTTAGCTGGACTTTTACTAGCAAAAGCTATTTGCGCCTCGGCAAAGGTTTCGTAATGTTTTTGCCAATCCGAAAGCTGATGCACGCGCGTCACTTGCACCGCCGTCACCTTAAATTCTGGGCAATTGGTCGCCCAATCCGAGTTATCCGTGGTAATCACGTTCGCGCCAGATTCTGGATGATGGAACGTGGTGTAGATCACCCCAGGTTGCACTCTTTCAGTCAAGGTTGCGCGCAGCACGGTCTCGCCCGCGCGGCTGGTAATGCCAATCCAGTCACCTTCTTTAACGCCGCGATCTTCTGCATCGTGCGGATGAATTTCCACCACGTCTTCATGATGAAACTCCATATTTTTAGTGCGGCGAGTTTGTGCGCCCACATTGTACTGGCTCAAAATACGGCCAGTGGTCAGTATCAGTGGGAATTTCGCATTGACTTTTTCTGTCGTCGGCACGTATTGGGTGACGAAAAACTTGCCTTTGCCGCGCACAAATTGGTCAATATGCATGGTAGGTGTGCCTGTTGGCGCTTCGTCGTTACAAGGCCATTGTATGCTGCCTAGCTCGTCTAATTTTTTAAAGCTCACGCCTTTGAATGTAGGTGTGAGTGCGGCAATTTCATCCATAATTTCAGACGCATGGTTGTAGCGCATTGGGTAGCCCAAAGCTTCAGAAAATTTAACGGTAATTTCCCAATCTTCCAACCCATTTTTGGGTGCCATCACGCGGCGCACGGGTGAAATACGACGTTCAGCATTGGTAAACGTGCCGCTTTTCTCTAAGAAAGACGCGCCTGGAAAAAACACATGCGCGTACATGGCGGTTTCGTTCAAGAACAAATCTTGCACAATCACGCACTCCATACTTTCCAGCGCGTGCGTGACATGTTGCGTGTTTGGATCAGATTGCGCGATGTCTTCGCCCACGCAATACAGCGCTTTAAAGCGGCCTTCACCCGCAAGGTCTAGCATATTCGGAATGCGCAGGCCAGGCTCTATACTCAACGGCCTGCCCCAAGCGCTCTCAAACAAGGCTTTCGTCATTGGATCAGACACGTGCCGATAACCTGGATACTCATGTGGCATACTGCCCATATCGCACGAGCCTTGCACGTTATTTTGACCACGCAATGGGTTAATACCCACGCCCTCGCGACCGACGTTGCCCGTGGCCATCGCCAAATTAGCAATGCCCATCACCATGGTAGAACCTTGGCTATGTTCAGTCACGCCTAGCCCATAATAAATCGCACCATTACCGCCAGTGGCGAACATTCTCGCGGCTGAGCGCATGGTTTCCGCTTTTACACCCAATACGCTTTCAAGCGCTTCTGGTGAGTTTTCTGGCTTAGCCACGAAATCACGCCAAATCACGAATGAATCCCACTCGCAGCGCTCTTTTACAAAATCTTCTTTGACTAAACCTTCTGTCACAACTACATGTGCCAGCGCAGAAATCAGCGCCACGTTAGTGCCTGGGCGCAAATTCAAGTGATAATCGGCACGAATATGCGGCGTATTTTCTACCAAATCAGTCGCACGTGGATCGGCAATAATTAACTTAGCGCCTTCACGCAAGCGGCGTTTCATCTGCGATGCAAACACGGGATGACCATCGGTCGGATTCGCGCCAATAATCAAAATTACGTCAGATTGCATTACCGAATCAAAGGTTTGCGTACCTGCCGATTCGCCAATGGTTTGTTTTAAGCCGTAGCCAGTTGGGCTGTGGCAAACGCGCGCACAAGTATCCACATTATTGGTGCCAAATACTGCACGTACTAGTTTTTGCGTCACATATACTTCTTCGTTGGTGCAGCGGCTAGAAGTAATGCCGCCCATCGCGTCTTTGCCGTATTTGGCTTCGATGCGTTTAATCTCGCTTGCTGCGTAGTTGATGGCCTCGTCCCAGCCCACCACTTGCCACGGGTCAGCTATACTTTTGCGTATCATTGGTGTGGTAACGCGGTCTTTATGCGTGGCGTAACCCCAAGCAAAGCGACCTTTTACGCATGAGTGACCGTGATTAGCACCGCCGTCTTTATTGGGCGACATGCGCACTACTTCTTCGCCTTTCATCTCTGCATTAAAGCTGCAACCCACGCCGCAATAGGCGCAAGTGGTAATGACTGAATGCTCTGGCGTACCCGCCTTAATCACGGTTTTTTCCATCAATGTGGCCGTTGGGCAAGCCTGTACACAGGCACCGCAGGATACACATTCTGAATCCATAAACAATTGGTTGCCAGCCGACACTTTGCTGCCAAAGCCGCGACCTTCAATCGTGAGCGCAAACGTACCTTGTGTTTCTTCACAGGCGCGCACGCAGCGGCTACACACAATGCATTTGCTCGGGTCAAAAGTGAAATAGGGGTTGGATTCGTCTTTTTCGGCTTTTAAATGATTTTCGCCCTCATAACCATAACGCACCTCGCGCAAACCCACCACGCCTGCCATGTCTTGCAACTCGCAATCGCCATTGGCAGCGCAGGTTAGGCAATCCAGCGGATGATCCGAAATAT
The DNA here is from genome assembly GCA_031369365.1 of Methylotenera sp. Lineage (GTDB taxonomy): Bacteria > Pseudomonadota > Gammaproteobacteria > Burkholderiales > Methylophilaceae > Methylotenera_A. The sequence goes on along the minus strand of JANMOP010000028.1, from coordinate 4,245 downwards.
ACAACTCCATCACGCCACGGCGTAAATCGGCTAATTTGCTAGTTTGTGTGTGGACTTTCAAGCCTTCAGCCACTGGCGTGGTACAGCTGGCGGGGTAACCCTTCCGACCTTCAATCTCCACCAAACACAGGCGGCAAGAGCCAAACGCTTCGAGTGAATCTGTCGCGCATAATTTAGGCACAGTCACGCCAGATAATTGCGCCGCGTGCATAATCGACGTGCCTTCTGGCACACTGACAGTCACGCCATCAATGTCTATACTCACCAGATTTTGGCTGATTTTTTTAGGCGTGCCGTAATCTTTATTCGGGTCATAGCTGTTCACCGAATGCGAATGTGTTGTGTATTTAATATCGTCCATATTTCACCTCATTTTCCTTATCCGTCATTGCGAGGGCAGCAAGCCCGTGGCAATCCAGCTTTTACGATTGCTGCAAACCACATGGATTGCTTCATCGCTTCAGTACTCGCTAAGACAAGCTGTTGCGTCACTGAGTGACTCCAAAATCTTCAGCAAAATGATTCATCGCGCTCAACACAGGGTATGGCGTCATGCCGCCCAGCGCGCATAGCGAGCCATGAATCATAGTGTCAGATAAATCGCGTACCAGTGCCACATTTTTTGCGTGTTCTTTAGGGTTGTTTTTATTAGCGATAATACGATCAATTACTTCCGCGCCACGCGTGCTGCCAACGCGGCACGGCGTGCATTTACCACAGCTTTCAATCGCGCAAAATTCAAACGCGTAACGCGCCATTTTCGCCATGTCCACCGTGTCATCAAATGCCACAATACCGCCGTGACCCAGCACCGCCCAAATTTTGCTAAATTCTTCGTAATCCAGCGGCGTGTCAAATTGGCTTTCGGGCAAAAATGCGCCTAATGGTCCGCCCACTTGCACTGCGCGTATTGGCTTGCCCGTGTATGAACCGCCGCCGAAATCGTATAGCAACTCGCGCAAAGTCGCGCCAAACGCTAGCTCTACCAGCCCGCCATGTTTGATGTTGCCCGCCAATTGAATCGGCAACGTGCCACGCGAACGACCTATGCCGTAGTTAGCGTAATATTCCGCACCTTTATCCAAAATAATCGGGATTGTCGCTAAGCTGATGACATTATTGACTACGGTTGGTTTGCCAAACAAGCCCTCAATAGCGGGCAATGGTGGCTTAAAGCGCACTTGGCCGCGCTTGCCTTCAAGCGATTCTAGTAGCGAAGTTTCTTCACCGCAAATATAAGCACCCGCCGCGCGACGTACCTCAAGCTTGAAAGTATGGCTTGAACCACAAATGTTGTCGCCCAAATACCCAGCTTTGTCGGCTTTGGCGATGGCTTCATTCAATACTTTTAACGCATGTGGGTACTCACTACGCAGGTAAATATAGCCCATGTTCGCGCCCACCGCAATGCCCGCGATGGTCATGCCTTCAATCAGCACAAAGGGGTCGTCTTCCATAATCATGCGGTCAGAATAGGTGCCGCTATCGCCTTCATCGGCGTTGCAAACGATATATTTTTGCTCGGATTGGCAGCCTAAAACTGTATTCCATTTAATGCCTGTGGGGAAGGCCGCGCCACCGCGGCCGCGCAAGCCAGAATCGGTGACTGCTTTGACGATCTCTGCACCTGATAATTTCAGCGCGTTTTTCAAGCCTTTGTAGCCGTCATGCGCCAAATAATCATCTAGCGAAACTGGGTCAGTTATGCCGACGCGCGCAAACGTTAGGCGTTGTTGTTTTTTAAGCCAAGTGAGTTCTTCAGTTAGTCCTAAATTTAACGGGTGTTTGCCGTTATTGAGAAAATCCGCGTCAAACAAACCTGCCACGTCTTTTGGCTGCACGGGCGCGAACGCAACACGGCCTTTATCAGTCGCCACTTCTACAAAAGGCTCAAGCCAAAACAAGCCACGCGAGCCGTTACGAATAAGCTCAATTGTAATACCGCGTTTATCTGCCTCGGCTTGAATCGCTTTCGCAGTACGATCTGCGCCTAAACTTATTGCGCTGGAATCGCGGGGAACATAGACTTTAACCATGACATACCTCATTCACCAATTCAGCCACTTTGCCAGCATCCATGCGGCCATACACTTCGTCATCCAACATCACTGCGGGAGAACACGCGCAATTGCCCAGACAATACACAGGCAATAACGTCAGCGCTCCGTCTTTGGTGGTTTCGTGGTAATCAATGCCCAAAGCAACTTTAATGTCTTTTTCCAACTTTTCAGCACCCATCGCCTGACAGCTTTCTGCGCGGCAAATTTGCAAAATATGTTTGCCCACAGGATGACGGCGAAAATGATGATAAAACGTCACTACGCCATGCACTTCGGCAACAGAAAGTGCCAACGCCTTAGAAATCGGCAAATAAGCAGCTTCTGGCACATAGCCTATATCATCTTGAATGGCGTGCAACAAGGGCAAAAGCGCACCTGGCATGGTTTTATGCGCTAAAATATGTGTGTCAATTTTGCTTGAATCTTCTTTGCTTAATGCCGTCAAAATATGTTCCGCCATTATTAAAAAACTAACCTGCCATGATAAACCTTTTTTGCGACTATATCAAAGCCAGAAAAGCGCTTAGAATATAGCATTATGACCAAATTACCATCGCAAAATTCCAAACGCCAGTTAATCGACCAATTTGGCCGCACGGTCGATTACATCCGTCTATCCATCACCGATAGATGCGATTTTCGCTGTGTGTATTGCATGGCGGAAGACATGACTTTTTTGCCGCGCGACGAGGTTTTAAGCCTTGAAGAATGCGCGCGGCTAGTCAAAGTGTTTGTTGATTTAGGCGTCAGCAAAGTACGCATCACAGGTGGCGAGCCATTAGTGCGTAAAAACGCGCTGTGGCTGTTTGACGAAGTTGGCAAACTGCAAGGCTTAAAAGAGTTAGTGCTTACTAGCAACGGAAGCCAATTAGAGAGCCAAGCGGAAAATTTAAAAAAAGCGGGCGTTAAACGCATCAATATTTCTATCGACAGTTTAAAGCCAGAGAATTTCAAAAAAATCACCAGAACGGGCGATTTAAACAAAGTTTTAGCAGGTCTGCAAGCCAGTATCCATGCAGGGTTTGACGGTATTAAAATTAATACCGTGTTAATGCGCGGCAGCAACGACGACGAAGCGGCAGATTTAGTGCAGTTTGCCATCGACCAAAAAATCGACATCAGCTTTATTGAGGAAATGCCGCTGGGCGAAGTGAATCACACACGCGAAAGCACGTTTGTGAGCAATGCCGACACACTAAAATTACTGCAAAGTGCATTTACATTATTGCCCAGCACCGAGACTACAGGCGGCCCCGCGCGTTATTGGCGCGTTGCCAATTCACACACTAAAATCGGCTTTATTTCGCCACATAGTCACAACTTTTGCGAAAGCTGCAACCGCGTGCGCATCACCTGCAAAGGCGAGCTCTACTTGTGTTTAGGCCAAGAAGATAAGGTGGATTTAATGCCGTTGCTACGGGAACACCCAAACGATGACGCGCCGATAATCGAAGCGATTTTAAACAGCATGAAAATCAAACCCAAAGGCCACGATTTCGACTTGCGCCGTGCAGAACCAGCAGTGGTGCGGTTTATGTCGCATACGGGCGGATGACTTGATTTCAGCCGTTATTCTTGCTGGCGGTCTAGCAACACGTATGAATGGCGTGGATAAAGGCTTGGTGCGGTTGCAGCAAAAGCCGCTGATTGCCCATGTGATTGTGCGTTTGAAACCGCAAGTGGATGAAATATTTATTAACGCAAACCGTGAAATAGTGCAATATCAAGCCTTTGGTTTGCCAGTTTTGCAAGATGAAATTGCAGAATTCATAGGCCCACTTGCAGGTTTTAGTTTAGGTTTACAACAAGCCAAACATGAATATGTATTAACCGTGCCGTGCGATTCGCCATTATTGCCGCTAGATTTAGCACAGCGTCTTTTTAAATGCATGACTGAAGCCCGCGCAGATATTGCCGTTGCGAGCAGCGATGAAAATGTACACCCTGTATTTTGTTTAATGAAAAAAAGTGTGTTGCCGAGCTTGTTGGCTTATATTGTAAGCGGTGAGCGCAAAGTGAGTGCCTGGCAAAAAAGTTTAAACTATATCGAGGTAGATTTTAGTGATAATTCTCAGGCGTTTACCAATTTGAATACGTTTAATGATTTAGCGGATTTAGAATTAAAACTCAATAAAACTTAATGCCTACTCTGTCATTGCGAGCGAAGCGCGGCAATCCAGAGATA
>JANMOP010000009.1:0-53728 GCA_031369365.1 Methylotenera sp. | reverse complement strand
CGGCGGCCCCGCGCCAGAAAAAATTACCGAGGCGATTTTTGCCAAAAGTAAAACCATTAGCCAATATAAAATTGCCAGTTTTGCAGATGTAAATATTGATGTTATTGGTGAAACCAGCTTTGATGGCTTTACGGTTGAGGTAATTAACCCAGTAAGCGACTACACCGATTTAATGGCGAGCATGTTTGATTTTGCGGTGATTAAAACGCTTTTAAGTTCTGGTTTTAAGATTAAATTTGACGCTATGCACGCTGTGACGGGGCCTTATGCAAAAGACATATTGGTGAATCGTTTGGGCGCGCCAGACTTTAATTCTAGCCAACCCAGCCTGATGAATTGTGAAGTGAGCGAAACATTTGGCGGTGGGCACCCAGACCCAAACTTAACTTATGCGCATGAATTGGTTGAGGTTTTATATGGGCATGAAGCCCCTGATTTTGGTGCGGCATCGGATGGTGATGGCGATCGCAACATGATTTTGGGTAAACACTTTTTCGTTACGCCATCAGATAGTTTGGCGATTATTGCCGCCAATGCAAAATTAATACCCGCCTACCAACAAGGTTTGGCGGGCGTTGCACGCAGTATGCCTACTAGCGGTGCGGTGGATAGAGTGGCGCTCAAATTGAATATTCCATGTTATGAAACGCCAACAGGTTGGAAGTTTTTTGGCAATTTAATGGATGCCGATAAAGTGACGTTGTGCGGCGAGGAAAGCTTTGGCACAGGCAGCAACCATGTGCGCGAGAAAGACGGCTTGTGGGCAGTGTTGTGTTGGCTGAATATTATTGCCGTTAAAAAATCGTCTGTTGAAGAAATTGTGATGGCGCACTGGGCAGAATATGGCCGCAATGTGTATTCGCGCCACGATTATGAAAACATTCCGACCGATGCCGCCAATGGCGTGATGGCACATATCAAAGCGCAATTTAATAGTTTGCCCAACCAAATATTTGGCCAGTACATGGTGAAAACAGCAGATGATTTTAGTTATACCGACCCGATTGATGCCTCGGTCAGCACTGGGCAGGGCATTCGTATTCTGTTTGCAGATGGCTCGCGTATTGTGTTTAGGTTGTCAGGCACTGGTACCGAGGGCGCGACTTTACGTATTTATTTAGAGGCGTTTGAGCCGAATATTGCCAATCATCATTTGGATGCGCAAGTGGCCTTGAGCGAAATGATTCAAATCGCATTAAAAATTTCTGAATTAAAACAATATACTGGACGTGAAAAACCAACCGTGATTACATAAGCCAACTATAAACTATAAAAAATAAAGCCAGCAACAGCTGGCTTTATAAATCAGTTGTTATCTAAGCCGCATTATTTACTTAGCAAGCCTTTCATCGCCCATTCTGTTGCATCTAATTCTTGGTCACTCGAGGTATCAAGTTTTGAAAATACTGCACGATGGTGATTTAAAAATTCATCGCGCGTGACTTTCTTGTCGCTATCTGTGTCCATTAAACGCATCATTTTCATTGAGCGCAGTTCGCGACTATAACCACCTGTGGTTAAATCAAGTTTGGAATTTTTTTTCGGACCAGACCATTCATTAGGTTCTAACGAATCGTCAGAATCTTTGTTTAATGCATCAAAAACATTATTGTAATAGCTGTCCGCTTCTGCTGCCGTGACCATACTGTTGCCGTCACCATCTAACATTTTCATCATTTCCATTTTTTGAAACTCACGTGCGTAACCGCCTGTGCTCAACATGGGATCTGCAGCATAAGTTGGGACTGATAAAGTCGCGACGGATAACAAAATGCTAGTTGCCAGTGCTACTTTTTTAAAGTGTAAAGTCATTTTAATCTCCTAGATTTGATTTTGAATTGGTGAGCAGTTATTTAACTAGCTCGCAACCATTAGTCATGCCAAATTTTAAATGCTTACATTTTTCTGACATTTCATAACAAACGAAATGTTATAGAACCTAACTATTGATCGTCTGTACGCTAGCGTACATTATTGTTTTTAAACTGTTTAAAAATATAAATAAGCTTAAATAAACACGATGATTATTAAAACTTTTAATTTTATTCAATTTGCTTAATGGTCATCTCGTTATTATACAAACGCACGTCCATGCGCCCCAAATAGCTCATGCCTAGCAGCACGTCGCCATCTAACCCTGGCGCAATCATAGCGGCTACATTTTGAGCTTCTACGCCCCCTACTTTAACGGACTCTAGACGCACCATATAACCCACGCTAGCACCATTGGCGGTTTCGGTGCGTATGGCTTCGATGCTTTTAAGCCCTAGTTTATCGGCAACGCGCTGGGAAATTGCCACACCAGTTGCGCCTGTATCTACCAGCACATTTACTTTTTGATTATTGATTAAAGCTTCGGCGCGATAATGGCCATCTAGCCCGCGTTTTAGCACGACTGAATTAGCGTTATCACCCAAGCGCCATGCTTTATTGGGGTTTTGTATATTATCAGCCAAAATGTAAATGCCGACCGCAAGACTTAACCAAACGACGGCGAAAAAAATCGAACTTTTAGTCATGCTATTTTGGCGATATTTTTAAGCTAAATCAGTCTAAAAAGGCAAGGCCACATTGGGCGCAGCCTCCCAAATTACATCGCGAAACTGTGCTTGAATACGCTTGAGAGCCGCTTCGTTATTGGCCTCAAAGCGCAGTACTATCACTGGCGTCGTGTTACTAGGCCGCATTAAACCAAAGCCATCTTCATATTCCACACGCAGGCCATCAATAGTAACCACCTCTACAGCATCTGCAAACTTGGCAGTCTTTTGCAGCTCTGCAATCAGTTTGTGTGGCTCGCCCTCTTGCATTTGAATGTGCTGCTCAGGCGTGCTGACGCTATCGGGCAAGTTATTGAGTATTTCTGAGGGATTAGGAAACTGACTTAAAATTTCTAGTAGTCGCGCACCAGCATACAAGCCATCATCAAAGCCATACCAGCGTTTTTTACCATGACTATCATTGTCGTTAAAAAACACATGGCCGCTCATTTCACCCGCAAGTGCTGCGTTGGTTTCTTTAATTTTTGCCTTGATGAGTGAGTGACCCGTTTTCCACATCATTGGCTTGCCGCCAAGTTTCTGTATCCACGGGCTTAAATTACGCGTCGATTTCACATCAAAAATAATCGTGGCACCCGCGTTACGGCTTAGTACATCTTGTGCGAACAATAGCAATTGGCGATCTGGATAAATGATGTCGCCTTCTTTGGTCACTACGCCCAGCCTATCGCCATCGCCATCAAACGCTAGGCCTAATTCAGATCGCGTGTTTTTTAGCGCCTCGATTAAATCGTTCAAATTTTCTGGCACAGAAGGATCAGGATGATGGTTGGGAAAATGACCGTCTACCTCACAAAATAGTTCTTCTACGCGGCAACCAATGGCGTTATACAGCGCTTTTGCAAAGGCGCCAGCCACACCATTGCCGCAATCCACTGTAATTTGCAAGGGTCGTGCTAGGTTAATGTCCGCTTTTATTTTCGCGATATAGTGAGGCACAATATCATAGCTGCGCTCAACACCATCGCCATAAGTAAGTAGTTTGTATTCGATGCGGTGGCGCAATCTTTGAATGCTCTCATTTGATAGCGTTTCACCTGCCAGCACCATTTTTAGGCCATTGTAATCTGGTGGGTTGTGGCTACCAGTGACCATGACACCACACTGATTGCCCAAATGATGTGCCGCAAAATACACCATTGGTGTGGCGACCATGCCTAAATTCACCACATTGACACCCGCTTTGCGTATGCCTGTCGATAACGCTTCAGCTAACTCTGAGCCAGATAACCTGCCATCGTAACCGATACAAATTTCATTTTGCCCACGCTGCTTGGCCTCACTGCCAAGCGCATGACCGATTGCTTCCACAATGGCAGGTGTTAAAGTAAGGCCTACAATTCCGCGAATGTCATAGGCTTTGAAAATCTCTCTTGGGATTTTGAGTAATGTTGTTGGCTGCATAGTTATAAACTCAAGTTAAAAGCATAGTACATAATGACAAAATAAGTGTGATGTAACAATTAATCGAAACCCCGCTAAATCCAATTAGTCAGCCTCTTCAATCCATGCTAATTGAATCGCTTCTAAAATTTTCTCACCGCAGTGTTCAGGTAAGTCGTTAAAGCCTTCTAGCGCCATTACCCATTGCATTAAATCGGTAAAGCGAATGGTGCTTGGATCTATATTGGGATATTTGTCGAATAATTCTTCGGCAATTTTTTGGCTTTCAGTCCATTTCATATAGCATTTCTCATCAATTTTATAATGTGATTATAGCGTGCGCTTTATGTTAGGTGCATGCCTGATTTAAAACTAAGTAAAAAAGCATCTTTGCAATTGCCTATTTTAGGCATCTATTTATAGCAACTTAGGTTTAATATGCAATGTCACATGATAAAATAAGTTCTGTTAGTCTTAAAATATCTTGGAGCATTGTTACATGTTTAGCACTACAAACACCTTAAGTAAATCCGACCCAGCACTCGCGCAGATGATTGAAAGTGAAATAGCACGTCAGCATCAGCATATCGAACTGATTGCATCCGAAAACTATACCAGCCCAGCAGTGATGGAAGCGCAAGGTTCGCAACTCACCAATAAATATGCAGAAGGCTACCCAGGCAAGCGTTTTTACGGCGGCTGTGAATATGTGGATCAAGTGGAACAATTGGCGATTGATCGCCTGAAAACCTTATACGGTGCGGAGTATGCCAATGTGCAGCCACATTCTGGTTCGCAAGCCAATCAGGCGGTTTACTTTAGTATTTTAAAACCTGGCGATACAATCATGGGCATGAATCTTGGCCACGGCGGACATTTAACGCATGGTTCGCCTGCTAATTTGTCGGGCAAATTGTTTAATATTGTGGCGTATGGTTTAAACGAACAAGAAGAAATTGACTACGATGAAATGGAGCGCATTGCTGTCGAATCTAAACCAAAGTTGTTAATTGGCGGGGCAAGTGCTTATGCGCTGCGTTTTGATTGGGCGCGTATGAGTGAAATTGCCAAAAAAGTGGGCGCGTATTTCATGGTGGATATGGCGCATTATTCTGGATTAATCGCAGGCGGTGTTTACCCAAACCCAGTGCCACACGCTGATTTTGTCACATCAACTACGCACAAAACCTTGCGCGGCCCGCGTGGCGGCATTATTTTGGCTAAAGCCGAATTTGAAAAATCGCTCAACTCCAGCGTGTTTCCAAGCTTGCAGGGCGGTCCGCTGATGCATGTGATTGCAGGTAAAGCCACCGCATTTTTAGAAGCGTCGCAACCTGAGTTTAAAGTGTATCAAACACAAGTCATTAAAAATGCACAAGCCATGGCCGAAACCTTGACTACGCGCGGCTTACGCATTATTTCAGGTCGCACCGAGTCACACATGTTCATGGTTGATTTACGTCCAAAAGGCTTAACGGGCAAAGCTGCGGATGCCGCGCTAGGTTTGGCGCACATTACGGTGAATAAAAACGCCATTCCAAACGATCCTGAAAGCCCGTTTGTAACAAGCGGCATACGCATTGGTTCACCCGCCATTACTACGCGAGGTTTTATGGAGGCCGAAGCGAAAATTGTCGCCAATTTAATCGCGGACGTGTTGGATAATCCGACTAGCAATACGGTAATTGCAGCGACCAAAGACAAAGTACATGCGTTGACGGCACGTTTTCCAGTGTATGGGGCCTAGAAATTTTGTAGGAGGCACGCCCTCGTGCCGATACTTTGTTTATCGCGACGAGGGCGTCGCTCCTACCAATAGGTAAAATAATATGAAATGCCCTTTCTGCGGTGATGCGGACACGCAAGTCATTGATTCTAGAGTGAATGACGAAGGCGATTCTATTCGTCGCCGCCGCAAATGTGGCAAGTGCGACAAGCGCTTTACCACCTATGAAACGGCTGATTTGCACTTGCCACAAGTGGTAAAAACAAATGGCACGCGCGAGGAATTTAGTCGCGATAAACTAAAATTGTCATTCACCCGTGCCCTGCACAAGCGCCCAGTGCCGACAGAATACGTAGAGCGCGCGCTCGATCACATTGTGCAAAAAATGCTATCACTTGGCGAGCGCGAAATCCCCGCGCGTGAGTTAGGTGAAAGCGTGATGCAAGAGCTGAAAGTGATGGATAAAGTCGCATATATTCGCTTTGCCTCGGTATATCGCAGTTTTTCCGATGTCGATGATTTTAATGATGCTATCCGTAATTTATAGCTGCGATTTATAGGTGCGATTTATAAAATTTTTGCCACAGATAAATACAGATAAACATAGATGCACACCATTAAAAACTAAATGCAGTATTTAAAATTTGTTGATTAATAGAGAGTTTCAATAGAGAGTTTCATATGAGCAATAAATTAATCCATGTTCATCTGTATACATCTGTGTTTATCTATGGCTAAATTTGGTCATTAAGCTATCACATGTTCTCAACCGCCGATCACCTCTACATGACCCGCGCGCTGCAACTGGCAGAGCAGGGTTTATATACCACCATGCCAAATCCGCGCGTAGGCTGCGTGATTGTAAAAGACGGCAAAATAATCGGCGAGGGCGCGCACCTAAAAGCGGGTGAGCCACATGCCGAAATTTTCGCTATTCTACAAGCAGGTGTACAAACCGAAGGCGCAACTGCCTACATTACGCTAGAGCCTTGCAGTCACACAGGCCGCACGCCACCTTGCTCGCAGGCCATTGTGGATGCGGGCATTGCTAAAGTTATCATCGCCATGCAAGACCCAAATCCGCTCGTTGCGGGCAGTGGTTTGGCGCATTTGCAATCTCACAATATAGAGGTCGCCAGTGGTTTAATGCAAGTGCAAGCAGAAGCGCTTAACCCAGGGTTTATCTCGCGTATGACGCGTCAATTGCCTTTTGTTCGTTCTAAAATCGCCGCCAGTTTAGATGGAAAAACCGCGCTGAATAACGGGGCTAGTCAATGGATAACGAGCGAACCAGCAAGGTTAGATGTGCAACATTGGCGCGCTAGAAGCTGCGCTATACTTACGGGCATTGGTACGGTGTTGGCGGATAACCCAAGTATGAGCGTGCGCGACATCGCCACCAATCGCCAACCATTAAAAGTGATCGTCGATAGCCAGCTACAAACGCCCATCGAAGCTAAAATTCTGCAAGATGGTAATGTGTTGATTGCGTTTGCTAATGACACACACAATAAATCTACTCAATTACTAAACGTAGGTGCACAGCTGCTTTATATTCCAAATGAGCAGAATAAAGTGTTCCTAAAAGCGCTATTAAGCCACCTTGCGGCTTGCGAAATCAACGAGGTATTATGCGAGGCAGGCGAAGGCCTAAACGGCGCGCTGCTGGCGCAAAACCTCATAGACGAGCTGCTGATTTACTACGCGCCGAAACTCATGGGCAGCACCGCAAAAGGGATGTTTGCGCTGCCAGCTTTTACACAAATGAGCCAGGCTGAGAATCTTGACATCATCGATATGCGCCAGATTGGCGTGGATATTCGGCTGCGCGCCAAAATTAAGTAAAAGACAAGCATGTTAATTGACACGCACTGCCATTTAGATGCCGCCGAATTTAATGCTGACCGTGACGCAGTGGCCGTCAGTGCATTAAAAGACGGCGTTGGCATGATCGTCGTCCCCGCTGTTGCGCGCGAAAATTTTCAGCAAGTCATCACTTTATCCAACCAATATGCCCATTGCAGCATGGCTTTGGGCATTCACCCCATGTACGTCGATGGCGCACAGCCAAGTGATTTGACTTTGCTTAAACAATTAATCACAACACAACTAGCTGTGCCAAATAGCAAGCTCGTGGCAGTAGGCGAGATAGGCCTAGATTTTTTTGTCACCCAGCAAAATCGTGAAACGCAAGAATACTTTTTTACTGAGCAACTTAAAATCGCCGCTGAGTTTGATTTACCCGTCATTCTTCACGTACGCCGCGCTATCGACGATGTGCTAAAGTATTTACGCAAGCATAAAGTGCGTGGCGGTATTGCACACGCCTTTAATGGTAGCGCGCAACAAGCCGAGGTGTTTGCGAAGTTAGGCTTTAAACTAGGCTTTGGCGGCGCCATGACATACCCGCGTGCGCTTAAAATCCGCGAGTTAGCCAGAACTTTGCCCTTAGAATATATTGTTTTAGAAACCGACGCGCCTGACATTGCGCCAGAATGGATTGGCACAAAAGGTAGAAACAACCCCGCGCAACTAGTAAAAATCGCGCAAATTATGGCCAATTTAAGGTCACAAGAAATGACGCAAATCATTGAAGTTACAGGTAAAAATGCGCTGCAAATTTTACCTAAATTAGCTAGTTTATGCACACCACTTGAAGCTTTACATTAACTGAGGCAAAAAATCCTTATCAAACCAATGACATACTGTAACTCATTGATTTTTATAATAAAAAATATAGATTAAAAAGTGAACTTTTAGAAAAAAGCCTTTAAAATTGGTAAGTTAAGCTTTTGTTACACAGTAATCCACAAAGTTATCCACAGATTTTGTGGATGGAAAAACGTAATAAATAAAACCTAACAAAATGCAAGCTTTTTAAATAATATTATTTATACTGTTTTGAAATTTGTGGCATGAAAATTAAAGTGTGAATTAATTAAGAAAACGTAAAACTTAGCATAAAAACAAATATGAAAGTAGCCGCACAACACTATCGCACTATATGGCCAGACGTGCGCTGTAAGTTTGTCGAGATTATCGATCAAACCAAGCTGCCGTTTGCATTTGAAATTGCGCGTATTGATAGCTTAGATAAAATGGTGACTGCCATAAAAACGATGCAAGTGCGTGGCGCACCTTTAATTGGCGTGGCAGCGGCTTATGGTATGGCACTGGCGATGTTAGAAGATGATTCTGATGTCAATTTACACCAAGCGGCAAATGTGCTTATTAATAGTCGCCCCACCGCAGTTAATTTAAGGTGGGCTGTAAGCCGCATGGTTGCTTGCTTGCAGGGTATGCCAAATTTGCGAAATTTAACTGCATGGCGCGAGGCGGCCAACATTGCCGAGGAAGATGTGGCGCAAAATCAGGCGATTGGGCAACATGGTTTGGCGCTTTTCAAAAATTTATATCTAAACCAATTAATAAAAAATAAGCCTTTCAACATCCTCACCCACTGCAACGCTGGTTGGCTGGCCACGGTAGATTTCGGTACTGCGCTCGCGCCTATCTACGCCGCCTTTGATGCGGGTTTGAATATTCATGTGTGGGTGAGCGAAACGCGTCCGCGCAACCAAGGGGCTTTTTTAACCGCTTGGGAGCTGGCACAACATGGCGTGCCGCACACGGTAATTACCGACAATGCTTGCGGCCATTTGATGCAGCAAGGTTTGGTGGATATGGTCATTGTAGGTGCAGACCGCGTGACGGCAAGCGGCGACGTGTGCAACAAAATTGGCACTTATTTAAAAGCTTTGGCGGCGTTTGATAATAGTGTTTCTAATCATATAGTTTCTAATCCCAGAATCCCTTTTTACGCCGCCGTACCAACGCCCACCATTGATTGGGATATTTCAGATTACAAAGAGATAGAAATTGAACAGCGACATAGCGATGAAGTAGCGACTATACAAGGCCAAGCGGCAGATGGCAGTGTGCAAAGCGTGCGCGTAATACCGCTTGAATCAAGCGCCGCCAATCCCGCTTTTGATGTTACACCTGCAAGGTTGGTGACAGGTATAATTACAGAGCAAGGCGTGTACTTGCCTGATCAAATTTTATCGATGGCTAAAAACTTCATATAGGTATTTTGATGATGGCTCCAAAAATCAATATCACTAGACGAAAATTCATTGGCACAGCATTAATAACGCTAACAGGGGGCTTAAATTTAGCCACCGCGCGTGAAAATAAAAATACTACAAATGACGTAAGTGTAAAAACTGATGCACCTAATGCTCGATTGGGGATTAATCTTGCAGCTATTAAAAATTACACGACAGAGCTACCATTTGTGGATTTATTTCGTATGGCGGGTGGCTGGGTAAGTCAGCGTAAGAAAGGCAAATGGGGAGATGGGCCCGCGCTAGAAATCGACGCACACGGCTGGGTAAAACGCATAGACCCAGATTGCTTTGCCATTGCAATTGTGTGTGGCATTAAGGGCAACCATTACCCCAGCGGCGATTACACTGTGTTGTATGATGGGGAGGGTGAATTGGCATTTAGAAATGCCGCCACTAATAAAGATATTGTATCTAAAACATCTGGCAAAATAGTTGTAAAAGTAGACGCTAATAAACCGTTCCATATCGAAATCATTAAAACAAATCCACAAGATTACATTAGAAACATTCGCGTTATCATGCCAGGTTTTGAGTCTGTGTATGTCTCAAACCCGTGGCATCCACAGTTTATTAAGCGCTGGTCTGGCATGGCCTGCATTAGGCTGATGGACTTTATGTTGACCAATAACTCAACCCAAATAACATGGGATGACAGGCCAAAGTTAACTGATGCGAGTTTTACTAAAAAAGGCGTACCGCTTGAGTTAATGCTAGATTTAGCTAATCGCTTAGAGGCAGATCCTTGGTTTTGTATGCCACATTTAGCCGACGATGCTTACATCAAACAATTTGCACAAATGGTAAAAGCCCATTTAAAGCCCAATTTACGTGCTTGGGTAGAATACTCAAATGAGGTGTGGAATAACGGTTTTAAACAAACCCATTATGCCAACCAAATGGGGCAAGCGCTAAGTTTAATGGGGCAATCTTCTAAAGCTACAGCCCATTATTATGCGTATCGATCAATGCAAATATTTGATATTTGGCAAGCAGTTTACGGTGGTAATACAAGCTATGTAAAAGTGTTAGCATCGCAAGCCGCCAACACATATAGGGCAGAAAGCATTTTAAGCTTTAAAAACGCCGCAAAGCAGGCCGATGTGTTGGCAATTGCGCCTTATGTTAGTGTAAACATAACACCTAGAAACAAAGGTGCTTTAACTGTAAACGAAGTTGCTGCTTGGAACTTAGACAAATTGTTCGAGCATATTTTCGCGGTTGCACTGCCAAAATCACAACAATGGATACAGCAAAATAAAATAGTTGCCGATCAACACGGCCTTAAATTGGTTGCTTATGAGTCAGGTCAGCATCTGGTGGGTGCTTTAGGTACCGAAAATAACGATGCTATTACCAAGCTATTTACCGAGGCGAATGCCGACCCTAGAATGGGCGAGGTTTATAGTCAAAACTTGAACGCATGGGCGCAAGCGGGCGGCGATTTAATTTGTAGTTATACCAGCGTGGGTAGATGGTCTAAATGGGGCAGCTGGGGCTTGCTACAATATTATGACGATGCGCCGACAGCCAAGTTTAAAGCAGTAATGGAATGGGCAAAATCGCGCGGGAAAAAAATGCGGCTTTAATTTTTGTTATCATTGCAAATCTCCTCAATTTTCGTCATTCTGAGCGTAGCGAAGAATCCAGTCATTGTGGCTAGATTGCTTGGATTCTTCGCTACTATAAAATCTTAGGTTCAGAATGACGGTGACTGAGAGTTGAGGTAAAATAAACCATGAAAAACGAACGCGAACAATTACTAAAAATTGCCCAAAAACTTAACGACACTGGCTTAAATAAAGGCACAGCAGGCAATTGCAGCGTGCGTTGCGAAGCTGGATTCTTGGTCACGCCAAGCGGTATGGCGGTTGAAGATATGACCGCAGCCAGCATGGTAAAAATGCAATTTGACGGCAGTTTTGAGGCTGAAAAAATCCCTTCATCCGAGTGGCGTTTTCATCGTGATATTTTGGCAAGCCGCGCCGATATTAATGCTGTCGTCCACACCCACTGCATGTTCGCCACCACGCTGGCATGCTTGCATAAAGACATTCCGCCGTTTCACTACATGATAGCGGTTGTGGGCGGCGACACGATTCGATGTGCGCCGTATGCTTTGTTTGGCTCGCAAGCCTTATCTAATAACGCGTTGGCAGCTTTGATAGACCGCAAAGCCTGCTTACTAGCCAATCACGGCATGATAGCGCTAGGGCGAGATTTAGACGATGCGTTGGCGGTGACAGTGGAAGTAGAAAACTTATGCGAGCAATATTGGCGCGCGTTGCAGATTGGTGAGCCGCATATTTTAACCGAAGCCGAAATGCGCGAAGTGTTTCAGCAGTTTAAGGGTTATGGGAAGTGGGCGAAGTAGTTTTAGCCCCTCGCCCGTAAGCGGGAGAGGGGTTGGGGAGAGGGGCAATATTGCAGATTGGAACAGTCGGGAGTAGCCCGACATCTAGTCCCTTTCTTTTAAATATTTAAAAGAAAGTACTCAAAGAAAATCACACCCTGCATCATAGCCTGCGGCTATATTGTGTTACTAGATAAAACAAGCGGCTGCGGAACTCGCCCTAATAAACCATACAGTACAAGGCTTGTAGCGAAACTTCACGTGTGAATAATGCGCTTTAGCGCATATATTCCACGGGCAATACCCTTGCGGTCTCAAACAGTTCTCGCCTTCATCTTGTTTTATCTGCGTTACTCAGCGTGCTGAAAGGGCGTTAAGTGTGATGCAATTTAGCAGTCTAAAGGTTATGGCAAGTGAGTAACTAAGGCGAATTAGCCTAAATAAATGCACTTATAAATTTTTTGCCGTCTTCAGAAAGCAGTAACCAAGCTATGGCTAATAAATTTAAAAAGACTGTCAGCCAAAATGTGGTTTGAAAATCTTCTTTTTTTGATTTATGGCGTAACATTTTTTGGGCAAAAATAGCACCTGGCCAGCCTCCAACAAAACTAAGTAGATGTAATGTATTTTCAGGTGTTCGTTGATTATTGTTTTTAGCGGCTAGTTTATCTTTTGCATAGATAACAAAAGTAAATACGCTAGCACATAAATAAACTACAAATAAGTTTAAAGGTGCAAGTTTGTTAAGGGTCAGCAAAAACAATAAAACTAAAAACAAAATAGCAAAATAAGTAGGGATTAAACTTGGTTTGTAATATGCAGATGACGCTGATGACTCAGCTACAAACTGAATATTTTTAGCGTAATACCTATTTTTTTCATCTTTTGCTAGTTCGTAAGTGATTAAATCACCCTCTACTGGCCTAGCTGAATGTTTTAAAAAAGCTTTAATATGCACAAAAGCTTTTTGGCCGCCACCATTGGGGCTTGCAAAGCCAAAGCCTTGGTCATCTCTCCAGCCTGAAATCTTTCCTTGATAACGCATTAATGCGAAACATCTTCCACATGCAGCCCAGTGTTCTGGCGCACATACAATTCTTCCCATAAATCTTCACTGCGTTTGTCGCGCGTGAGTAGGCTAAACAAAATCACCATTAAAAACCCCAGTGGGATTGAGATAATACCTGGGTTTTTAAGCCTGAAAAGTGGTTCTTCTAAGCCCATCATGCTCATGCTTTGGTTAGAAAATTTGGCTAAATCTTCATTAGCTTTGCTGATCGATTTTTCTAGTTCGGTGATTTGTTTACTAATGCCTGCAACCGCTTGTTGGCTACGAATACGCGTGAGTAAGTCTTTTAGTTCAGCAACTTTTTGTGGTGCTGAAATCACAGCTTCAACTTCTGGTTTGGCAGCTTCGCGTTTTTGGCAGATTGTAAAAAACTCACAAATAATGCCCTCGCTGATTTTGATATCGCTGGCAGGCATAGCTGGTGCGCCTTCTAGCACAATTTTTGCATCCGCAATCATCTTTTGTGGGTAAGTCATATTGGGTGAAACCAACACCAATAAAATCGCGCTACCTGCACCAATTAGCATGCCCATCACCACGCCTATGGTGTTGCATTTTTTCCAGTAAAGGGTGAGAAAAATTGCGGGTAAATTGCTACTTGCCGCCACGGCAAATGCCATACCGACTAGGTGTGCTACGTTTTGGCCTTTGGCGAGTATGCCAATAAAAATCGCCACGATACCCACGCCAATACTAGCGATGCGCGCGGCTTTCATTTGTTGGCTTTGGCTTGCGTCACCATTTTTAATCACATTCACATATAAATCGTGTGCAATGGCAGATGCCGAAGCCAGCACTAAACCCGCGACTACGGCGACTATGGTGGCGAAGGCGACTGCCGCTACAAACGCCAACATAAAATTGCCCATTAGCGAGTTTTGCCCGCCGCCTAAATACTGCGCCAGTAAAGGCGCGGCCATATTGCCACCCTTATCAATACCGCCGATGACTTCTGGCCCAACATGTATTGCCGCGCCAAAGCCCAAAAATAATGTCAGTACGTAAAAGCCACCAATAATCGCCATTGCCCACACCACACTTTTACGAGCTTCTTGCGCATTTGGCACGGTAAAAAAGCGCATTAAAATATGCGGCAAACCTGCCGTGCCAAACACCAGCGCCATGCCTAGGCTAATTTGGTCTATCGGGTCTTTTAAAAACAAGCCAGGCTCTAAAAAGCGCTGACCGAGTTCTTGTGGCGTCATATTGCTCGCCGCTGCGCCTAATAATTTAGCCACTTGCGCCTGAATCTTACTATCGTCAACCACGGCTTGTAAAAATGCAGGCAGGCTGAATCCATAAGGCAGCCACACCAGTGTGACTAAAACCAGTGAGGCTATCACCAATAAAACGGCTTTGACAATTTGCACATAAGTCGTCGCGACCATACCGCCGAACACCACGTAAGCAAGCATCAACGTACCGACGGCGATGACTGAGACTTCGTAATCAATACCAATAAGCGTTTTCACTAATACGCCGCCGCCGACCATTTGCGCGGTGAGGTAGAAAATGCTGACGGTGATGGTGGAAAGCGCAGCAATCATGCGTGCTTTTTTTGGATTGTTACGGAAGGCTAAAATGTCGCCCAGTGTGTATTTACCGATGTTGCGGCAGGGTTCGGCGATGACTAAAAGTACTGCAATATAACCCATGAGAAAGCCGACCGAATACATAAAACCATCGTAGCCATATAGCGAGATTAAACCCGCAATACCGAGGAAAGACGCGGCTGACAGGTAATCTCCCGCAATCGCCCAGCCATTTTGCAAGCCAGAAATTGAATTGCCTGCGGCGTAAAAATCTTCGGTAGATTTAACGCGCTTGCTGGCGCGCCAAGTGATGACCATGGTGGCCGCGATAATGCTGCTAAAGACTAGGAATGTAAGCCAGCGATATTCTGTAGAGACTGCACCAGCGGCCAATACTGGCGTGGCTTGCAGGCCGATTAAAAATGCAGTTAAATACTTAATAACCTTAACATTCATACCACACCCTTTATATTATGCGCGTCATCGACTAAAATTTTGGCTCTCGCGTCAAACTCAGTATTGGCGCGCTTGGCGTAAATAGCCGCAATTGCCCAAGCAACAATAAACTGGCTTAGTGCAAACAAAAGCCCAACGTTAATCACGCCCCAAATTTTAATTTTTAAAATATCTTGAAAGTAGGCCGTTGCAATGGGCAGGCAGAAGAAATATACCAATGCAAACAACATCATGCGCCATAAAAAGCGATTTTTATCTTTGTGTAAAGCCTGAAAGCGCGGGTCAGCCTCGACCGCTTCCCAATGGATGTTTGATTGTGCCAAAGACATTTCCCCCTAAATTTTAAACGCAAAATCATGCTGTTTGAATGTGATTTTGACAGTGCTTTTACTGGTTATTGTACTGGCTTTGCGGTAAAATTACTCCCCGTCTGCAATGAATAATTAAGTGCCTTTCCCATGACCAAATATGTATTCGTAACTGGCGGTGTAGTTTCCTCTCTAGGCAAAGGTATCGCGGCTGCTAGTCTCGGTGCAATCCTCGAATCACGTGGCATTAAAGTCACTATGCTAAAGTTAGACCCCTATATTAACGTTGACCCTGGCACCATGTCGCCTTTTCAGCACGGCGAGGTTTTCGTTACAGATGACGGCGCAGAAACCGACTTGGATTTAGGCCATTACGAGCGCTTTATTTCGCAGCGCATGGCCAAACGCAACAGTTTTACCACAGGTCAAATTTACGAAACGGTGATTAAAAAAGAGCGCCGCGGCGAATATCTCGGCAAAACTGTACAGGTGATTCCACACATTACCGATGAGATTAAAAACCACATTAAACGTGGTGCAGAAGGCGCGGATGTAGCGATTGTAGAGGTGGGCGGCACGGTTGGCGATATTGAATCGCTACCGTTTTTAGAGGCCATTCGCCAAATGGGGTTTGAAGAAGGCCGCAACAACGCCTGCTATGTGCACCTGACTTTGCTGCCGTGGATTCCGACCGCAGGCGAGCTTAAAACCAAGCCGACCCAGCACAGTGTAAAAGAGCTGCGCCAGATTGGTATTCAGCCCGATATTTTACTATGCCGCGCCGAGCGCGATATTCCAGAAGAAGAGCGCCGCAAAATTGCGCTGTTTACCAATGTGTCTTTTGAAGCGGTCATTAGCGCGATTGATTCGGATTCGATTTACAAAATTCCTGGTTTGTTGCACGATCAAATGATGGACGAAATTGTCTGCCACAAGCTGCATATTTTAGCCAAAGCGGCTGATTTAACCGCGTGGAAGAACATTGTGACTAGGCTGGAAAATCCAAAATATCATGTGAATATTGCCTTTGTGGGCAAGTATGTGGATTTAACCGAAAGCTATAAATCGCTCACCGAAGCCTTAATCCATGCGGGCATTCATACAGAATCTAAAGTAAAAATTCATTATATCGATAGTGAAGAGATTGAAAAAAGCGGCACAGACGTGCTGAAAAATATGGATGCGATTTTGATTCCAGGTGGTTTTGGCGTGCGTGGTACGGAAGGCAAAATTGCAGCGATACAATATGCACGTGAAAATAAAATCCCCTATTTAGGCATTTGTTTAGGTATGCAATTGGCGGTAATAGAATTTGCGCGCAACGTGGCAGGTTTAAAAGATGCCAATAGCACAGAGTTTAACGCCGACGCGCCTCACAAGCTGATTGGATTAATTACCGAATGGCAAGATGCAACTGGCAAAGTAGAAGTGCGCGATGAACATTCTGACCTTGGCGGCACTATGCGATTGGGTGCACAAGTGTGCCCCATTGTGCCAAATACGTTAGCAGCTAGCATTTACGGCGCGCAGGTGAACGAGCGTCATCGCCATCGTTATGAAGTGAATAACCATTACGTTGATCAGCTTAAAAGTGCTGGCATGGTTGTTTCTGCGCGTACCACGGGCGAGGATTTATGTGAGATTATCGAACTGCCAGCTGCCACACATCCGTGGTTTGTAGGCGTACAATTTCACCCAGAATTTACCTCAAACCCGCGTGCAGGGCATCCGCTGTTTAAGGCGTATGTGCAGGCGGCGCTTGATAATAAAAAAGTGTAATTAAAGGACATGTTAGCCACAGAGTACACCGAGGGCACAGAGAAAAACAAGTATAAGCAGGTGGTTTTCTCTGTGTTCTCTGTGACCTCTGTGGCTAAGTAAAAAGGATCTAAATGAAATTATGTAACTTTGAAGTTGGTTTAGATAAACCACTATTTTTAATCGCTGGCCCGTGCGTGATTGAATCGCGTGAGTTTGCCATTGAAACTGCGGGCAAGCTTAAGGAAATCGCCGCAAAAGTGGGTATCCCGTTCATTTATAAATCGTCTTACGATAAAGCTAATCGCAGCTCGACTAAGACGTTTCGCGGCTTTGGCTTAGAAGAAGGCCTACGCATTTTAGACGAAGTACGCAGCCAAATTGGCGTGCCTGTCTTAACTGACGTGCATACCACCGAGCAAGTGCCGCATGTGGCGGCGGTGGTAGATGTGCTGCAAACGCCTGCATTTTTGTGTCGCCAAACCGATTTTATTGTTGCGGTGGCCACTTGTGGCAAGCCAGTCAATATTAAAAAAGGCCAGTTTTTAGCACCGCACGACATGTTGCAAGTGGTGAACAAAGCCAAAGAAGCCAATGGCGGCGCGGATACGATTATGGTGTGTGAGCGCGGTGCCAGTTTTGGCTACAATACATTGATTTCTGACATGCGCGGCTTGGTGATTATGCGCGAAACCAATTGCCCAGTAGTGTTCGACGCTACTCACAGCGTGCAACAACCTGGCGGACAGGGCGATAAAAGTGGAGGTCAACGTGAGTTTGTGCCAGTATTGGCACGTGCCGCAGTAGCCAGCGGCATCGCAGGCGTATTTATGGAAACGCACCCAGACCCAAGTAAAGCCTTATCTGACGGTCCAAACGCGTGGCCACTGCACAAAATGGAAGATTTACTGCACTTGTTGGTGGATATGGATAAATTGGTGAAAAAAGCAGGATTTATTGAAAGTACGTTATAGAAAAACAATTTAGCCACAGATAAACACAGATGCACACTGATAAAAGCCAAGGCAATACTGGTTTTATAATAATCTGTGTTAATCCGTTTTTATTTGTGGCTAAAACTTTAATTTGATAAGGACTTAAGTATGAGCGCAATTGTAGATATTATCGCCCGCGAAATTATGGATTCACGCGGTAACCCAACTGTTGAATGTGATGTATTGCTAGAAAGTGGCGTGATAGGCCGCGCGGCGGTACCTTCTGGTGCTTCTACCGGCAGCAAAGAGGCGGCAGAGCTACGTGATGGCGATATGACGCGCTATCTGGGCAAAGGCGTGTTGCAAGCGGTAGAAAACGTGAATACTGAAATTACCGAAGCGATTATTGGCTTGGATGCGGAAGAGCAAGCCTTTATCGATAAAACTTTAATCGAGCTGGACGGCACAGAAAACAAAGACCGTTTGGGCGCGAATGCGATTTTAGCGGTCTCTATGGCCTGCGCACGCGCAGCGGCAGAAGAATCTGGCTTGCCGCTGTACCGCTATTTGGGCGGCTCTGGCGCAATGCAATTGCCAACGCCGATGATGAATATTATCAACGGTGGCGCACACGCGGATAACTCGGTTGATATGCAAGAGTTTATGATCATTCCAGCAGGTATGCCGAGTTTTCGCGAAGCGTTGCGCTGTGGTGCGGAAGTGTTCCATGCACTGAAAAAAACACTGCACAAAAAAGGTTTAGCTACCACGGTGGGCGATGAAGGCGGCTTTGCACCCAATTTAGCCTCGAACGAAGATGCGATTCGACTGATTTTAGAAGCCATTTCACTGGCAGGCTACGAGCCAGGCCGCGACGTGTATTTGGGTTTAGATTGTGCCAGTACCGAGTTTTATAAAGATGGAAAATATCATTTAGAATCAGAAGGTTTGCAATTATCTTCAGCCCAATTTACCGATTACTTGGCCACTTGGTGCGATAAATATCCTATCATCAGCATTGAAGACGGCATGGCCGAATTTGACTGGGATGGCTGGGATACTTTAACTAAAAGATTAGGCAAAACCACTCAATTGGTGGGCGACGATTTATTTGTCACTAATGCCAAAATTTTGCGCGAAGGCATCAAACGCGGCGTGGCCAATTCGGTGCTGATTAAAGTTAACCAAATTGGTACGCTCACAGAAACTTTCCAAACTATAGAAACCGCCAAGCGCGCAGGTTATACGTCGGTAATCTCACACCGCTCGGGCGAGACGGAAGACACCACGATTGCCGATATTTCAGTTGCCACCAATGCACTGCAAATCAAGACTGGTAGCTTAAGCCGCTCTGAACGCATCGCCAAATACAACCAATTACTGCGCATTGAAGAAGAATTGGGTGACGCGGGTAGTTACGCAGGTATGGATGCGTTTTATCAACTGTTCAAGTAATTTCAAATGTATTCAAACCGATACGTTGTTACATTGTCTAGCCGTACTAATTGTACTGTCTTCGACAATGTGCCTAGTCTCGGCTCGAATACAATTGAAATAAAATATAATTTATTTCAATTTGAACGTAACGTATTGTTTTGAAGGCTTTAACATTAATTTTTGTGATTCTAATTGCCCTGTTACAGTACCCGCTGTGGCTTGGCAAAGGCAGCTGGTTACGAGTGTGGAACGTGAATCAGCTTATTGATAGGCAAAAAGATAAAAACGTAGCTGCAAAACAGCGCAATGAAACGCTAAACGCCGAGGTGCGTGATTTAAAACAAGGTAATGCGGCCATTGAAGAGCGCGCGCGTAGCGAGCTGGGCATGATTAAACAAGATGAAGTGTTTTATCAAGTAATTGATCAACCTTTGCCAGCGCTGCCTGCTAATCAAGTGCCAGAAGTAGGGGTGAAGCCTTGAGTCAAAGGTGTCTGACCCAGTTAGTTTATTTTGAGTAGTGATCCAACCTTTTTAGAGGGTCTCTTTTATCTAGGCTCTAGTTTTTTAGTGTCTTTTACTTTTTATTTAATGCATAAATGGTTTCAAGATGAGGTGAGTGTCTTAAATGTTGGATTACTTGTTATGCCAGTGCCAGGAATGTTGTATTTCCTTTCTTCTACCAGTTTAAATTCTGACATTAAGAAAAGTATTTTTTTTCTCTTTGCAATCTTATATTTAGTGTTATGCGGGTATATTACATACAAATCAAACCAAATTAAGTGGAATACTAAGTTAATGGTCGCACTAATATTAACATGGTCATTTGTGATCATATTATATTTTTTAGGAATAAGAAAATAGCGCAGTAGGGCTGAAAAGTGGAACGCATTCCGTCGCATGAAATCTTGCCAAAACCATACATTCGGCGGATAACGCTAAGCTCATCCGTCCTACAAAAGCTTACAGTCTAGTAGGGTGGGTCACTTGTGACCCACGCGTTACTATGGTGAAATTTGCAACTACCAGGTGGGTTCAAGAACCCACCCTACCTCCCTACAAAATCATTCGAGATGAGCTCTGCAAAAGCTAGTAGCTAAACATCCTAAGGCAAGTCTTTCAACGCTATTGCGGCGTCGTTACACGTCAATTTGCCCGCTTCTTTTGCTTCAATCAATGGGGTCAGTCTCGATTGAAGTTTATTAACACTGCATAAGGCATTTCATTTAGCGTTATTGAAACATCATTACACGTCATATTACCCGCTTCTTTCGCCTCAATTCGTAACTCAATTAGCGCATCAAATCCATTCGCCGTGTTTGGGGCAACTCTGACTATTTGGCCGATTTCATTTTGAGTTACGTCTAATACTTTGTCACCCGCTTTAGGGGCTTTATCCGTTGGAATATTGGCTAAATAAGTACGCCGTTTTACTGTGCCTAAATAGTGTGTTCTGGCGACGATTTCTTGGCCTGTGTAACAACCTTTTTTAAAGTTAATTGCATTTAAAATATCTAAATTTAGCATTTGTGGCACAAATTGTTCTTGAGTTCTAAGTGATACATCAGGAATGCCCGCTTGTATCTCTAGCCAATCCCAGTGCGGCTTTTCGACAACTTTACAGTTGTTTTTTAGCGCATCCCAAATGATGGGTGCATTCACTGCATCGGTAAAAATTTCAAAGCGCACATCGTCATTAAAGCTTGGCAGTTTTAAGATTGCGCCGTTTTCTAGGCTGACTAATTCGTAATCTTCAGTTGGAATTTTACTAAACACAGACTCTAGCATTGATGGGGCTTGTGGGCCATTTAACCCGAACTTGATAATTGAATCCGAAACGTCTTTAATCTCTACTTGGCTGCGCATCACGTACATTTTTAAGCGCTTCATGATGGGTTCTAGCAATTCGCGGTTGAATTGCAAATGCAAATGATCATAATGGGCAAAAGCAAGAAAAAGCGCCAGCATGCGGCCTTTTGGGTTGCAATAAGCGCTGTAATGCGCGTACGAAATATTGCCTTTGCCTACCAGCAAATTCACGTCATTAGTGACTTGGCCTTGTAAAAAAGTCACGGCATCCGCGCCGCTAATTTCTAGTAAGCCTAGATGAGATAAATCGCACAAAATATTGTTGCTGGTCGTCATACTGCTGTTTTCAACTTAAAGTTTTTTCAAACTAAAGTCGCCTTGTAATGATTATAATGCTGTATGCGCCACGATTTGCTGCACACTATTCACATTGAACTGATGCCTTCAAAGCTATTATTGGGGCTGTTGCTGGCTATTTCAATGGTTGCTTGCGCGATAATAGTAAGTTTGCCAATGGCGCTTTACTTATTTAATCCACTTACAACTGAGCTTGTTATTATCGCGCTAATTTTGCTGACTAGCGCGTATTTTATTTTGCGTGATGTTTTATTGCGGCTGCCAAATTCGTGGAAAACGATTGACGTGGATAATAAAGGTGAGCTGACCATGACGAATAAAAGCGGCCAACAATTTCAACCAGCACTTGCCTCAAGCTCGTTTATCCATGCGGCTTGCACCATATTAAATTTTAAGCGTGATGGCTTTAAATTTGCACTTGCGCCAGTGATTTTAATGGCCAGCGCAGATAATGAGAATGAATTAAGACGGCTGCGCGTTTGGCTGCGATGGTTTAAACACAAAGAGTCAAATCAGGAAGACTTGAGCGCCGATTACTCCGCTTGAACAGCTTTGCGCTTAAGAAGTCTGCGCGCGATGAAGTCTTTAAATATGGCTTTCGATTCTTTAATTGGGTGTTTGGGCAAATAAGCGGCTAGAAACAGCAAGCCAGCCGCACCTGCAAGCAACCATTTTAATTCAAAATCAGCCTTGCTACGACGGGCGGGCGGTTGCTCTTTCATGGCGGCCAATATATTTTGTAGGCTGCTACCATTCACGTAATTGCCACCCACTTCTTTAGCCAGCGAAATCATGTACTTCTCGTCTAATTTAGACATATAACGGTCGCTGTCCGAACTAGCGACGCTATCTTCACGCGAGCCGATATTTTCTTGTGCGATTTGAGCAACGCCTGGCTGCATGGCAAAACTTTCTGCTGACCAGTAACCTATGAGCTGATTTTTGTCATCTAGCTTGGGAATGGCGGTGCCTTTATCGCTACCAATGCCTACCAATAACCAATCTTTACCGCCCTGAAAGCCAGTTAAATCGCGGGTGTTGAAGATGTGCAACTTGGGTGTTTCTTCGCCATCACTAAAATAAACCACTTGTGCTGGCTCAGGAAAGCTGCGAATTAGCTTGGCGAGCGTTACCATACTCTCACGCACTCGGCTATTGCCAGACCAGCCATTGCGCCAATCTAAGTGGTCGATGGTATCTTCAATTGCGGCAAAATTTTCGCAGACTTCAATCGGTGTATAGAGTGCAGCCACGCTCACACCCGCAAATAAACTCATGCTCACCTGCGTGCCACAAGGCATTTCGCTAATAATGCGGTGCAGTAAAAACTTTTGGTATTCCATGCGCGAAACAAGCTTTCCGTTCACAGTCATGTCTTTTACATTCATGCTCTGCGAAATATCTGCCACCAATATATAGCTATAAATATCGCGCTTTATCGGCACGGTTGGCTTAAACAGCGCGATTATTAGCAACAGCAAAGCGATGCTTAGCAAGGTAATATCGCGGCGATGGCGTAAATAATTAAACAGTTTATGCATTGATTTAAAGCCTTAAAAGTTAAAGTCAGGCTCGCTTAAGGTAAAACCCACTTAAGGTAAACCCACTGGCACATTACCCATAATCAACCCAGCTTTATCACCATCACCAACGCCTGGCGTAGGGGTGCTGGGCATTAAACCTAACAATCGATCTAAATTATGTTTGGCATCCCATTGGCCATTATCTAGTTTAAGCGAGGCCACATAAGCCGTTTTGGCCTGTTGCATCAAATATTCTGCCTCTTGCTGTATGGTTGCACCACGGCCGCCTAGTGCATTGGCGCGTAACAAGAAAATATTGCCCATATTGTATTGCACAGCCGATTTTTGAGTGCCGTTAGCTTTGGGCATCAATGCGGCAAATAGCAAGGTGGCTTCTTTATAGCGCTCTTTTTTGGCTAAATATAGCGCCGTGGCAAATTTAGCTTCAAAACTTTCTTTATCGCTCACGGGTGTTTTGCCTGCGCTAACCGCCAGATTAAACGCATCTACTTGTTGAATACGCTTGTAGGTTAAAACGCTGCCCACCAAGCAACCTAAGGCAATAATGATGAAAGCGCAGGTAAGTTTTTTTACGCTAAAAAATTGCGAAACTTTTGTATTTAATGCCATGTTTTAACCTCTAAGTATTTTACGCCCAGCAATAGTGCAATCATCATGGCGGCAATTAAAAAGCAAGTATTCGACAAATCTTTGCCGGGGATTTTTTCAAAATATTTAATTGGTTTTTTTTCTTTACGATTAATGTCGTCAATCGCTTGTTGCAAGCTTTTTGGGTCTTCCGCCTCGTAGGCGTGAAAATCTGTTCCCATGTTTTTAAAAAACTCATACAGCTCAATTTCTGCAGGCAAGGCTTTATCTGGGTCAGCTTTATAATTAGTATCAAAAATACTTAAACCACCAGGCTGGCGCAACACAATCCAATATAGGCTAATCTGCATACGGTCATACCAATCACGTATTTTTTGCTGCGCGTCTGCGCCTATTCTACCCGCGCCATCTGAAAGCAAAATTACCACGCGCGAGCCAGAATCTGGCACTTTTTCAAATAACTCGGCACCAGCGGTAAGCCCGCTACCAATATTGGTTTGAAATAGCGCATTGCCAGCAGTGGCTTGTACTGCGGCTACCATCGCTTTTTTATTTTCTGTAAGCGGCAACACGTGCATGGCCGAATTGCTGAATGAAACCATACCCATTAAATCGTTTTCGCGCGACTTTACAAATTGTATAATCAAGCGCGCCGCCGCCGCCGATTTATTTTCGCCCACCACACCTATAGTGCCAGAAAATGGATCATCCATACTCGCGCTTCTATCTAGCACTAAGGCGATTTGCGCGCCTACGCCAATGCGCTCGACTTTTTGCTGATTAGTGTGGGGCGCACTTAAACCCAACACTACAAAAATTAGAGTAAGTACTGCAAGTGCCTTTAAAATCAAGCCTATCAGATCAGAAAGTGGATCTGCTGGTAACATTTCAAGCCACGAATAATTTTTGCTATGTGCGCGTTGAAATACCAAAGGCAATAAGGCCAATGGCAGCAACCATAACAACCAAGGATGAGAAAAAGCCACTATTTTTTTTCCGAAGTGATGGCACTAGGAATCAAGTTGTCTGGCACTAGGCCGCGTTCGCAATCGCGGCAACGGCGGCAAAACTGCGCCAGCCATTGAATCGGCTCGTTGCCCACGTGATGCTGTGCATTTGGCTCAAAAAACACTTGGCGTGACAAGCCAAAAAATTGTTGTATTTCTAATTTAATTGCATTGAATGTGGGTTTTTTAGCTAAAAATTCATCCAAATTTACGCTAAATAAACTATTACCTGCCGTGGTGTTTAATGCGGTATGCACGCTGGAAACCGCCTTCTGTATAGCTTCTGGCGTATTAGGTAATTTGCGGATTTCTCGATAACTTCTGGCAAATGGCCCACCCATGCGTGGCAACCAAGCGTGCTTACCCAGCATGTAGAGCAAGCCCAGCAAACTTAAGGCTAAAATAGCCAATAAAGTATTTAAGCGATTTTTTTCAAGCGTATTATCCAGCAGTAGCGGGCCTCTATATTTGCTCATGTCATCTTCAATTTTTACTTGACCAAAAGCGGCAATCGGTGAAATGGTGATTTCAAAGCTGGGGATGCGAAATTTCACCACTTCTTTGCCTTTAGATTCCACAATAATGATGTGCAGGTATTCAGCTGGCAATGCGCCATTTTTAACCGTGGTTTTATTGGTCCATATTTGATAACTCAGCGTTATGTCATGAATCACACTGTTGCCATCATCTTCTTTAGTGTGTTTAATATCGCCTAAATCAATGCCCAGCGGCTGGCCTCTATAACGTTTTTGGTAGCCAATAATCGGTAATGATTCGTCAATCAGTTTGTAAGGTTTTTTTATAGTCACAATGAGGTGGCGCGTCAGTACATCGCCCACGGTATAGCCTATAGCCCGTGCTGGGTCTTGTATCTGCATATTAACCACGCCAGCTTTAATATCTGGCAGCAATTGGCTATCTAGCGCATGGGCAGCCACTGCGCTCAAGCTTAAAATAAACGCAAATAGTAAATTAATCATTAATTTTTTCATAAGTTCTTAGGTTCATGAGTTTTAAGTTCAAGAGTTCTAGGTTTAAGCAGCTACAAATTGGTGAAAATATTCGGTCAGCCTATCGGCGTCAAAATCGCCTTCCACATAAAATGGCGGCATATCAAATTGCATAAAAAGTTTGTAAATCGCTTCGCGACGCGCTTCAAAGGTTGCAATGATTCTATTACGAAAATCTTTGCGTAAAAAAAGTGTACGTTTTGCCCCTGTTTCAGGGTCAGTCACCGCAGTAATGCCATGTTCAGGCAAGTTAGTGTATTCGTCTGCATCCCACAACACTACTGGCACAATGTGATGACGGGTTAAGTTCGATAAGGATTCTTCTAGTTGCGACATCGGCATATGGAAATCAGAGATCATAAATACTAAGGAGCGCTCGCGCGGTAAAAAGCGCCACACATCACCAATGCCAGCACCATTGACAGGTGCAGGGTGATATTCTTTTAAGCGCTCGGCCAGCTCTACTGCGCGCTGCGATTTGAATGATTGCGTACTTATCCAATCTTCGCGCACTATTTCATCAAAGCCTACAAAGCCAAATGGGTCGCCGTTACGGCTGGCCGAGCGCGCGATTGATTCTGCAATATCGGCTGCTTTGCGGATTTTGCGCTCTTTTGAGCCAAAATTCATGCTGCCCGATAAATCGCAAATCACAAACACAGGCGTGGCGCTTTTTTGGTTAAAAAGTCGCACATAAACTTGCTCCATCGGGTCGCGCAGTGTTTGGCGCAAATCGATACGACGCGGGTCAGGGTAATTAAGCAGTGAAGTATGTCCAATAAACTCCATGCCCATGCCGCGCTGCGTGCTGGCATGGCGACCAGGATGGCGGCCGCGATTACGCCAGCCGATGTGGTAACTGAATTCTTTGATGTCTTCAATCATGACTTTAATTAACCACAGATGAACACAGATAAACACGGATAAACATACAAGAAATAAGGCTAATCACTTCAAATTTAATTAACGACATACTTAACCTTGAGTTATTTTATAAAACGTAAAACACAATACGTTTGCTTGTATAAAAAAGTTTTTATTTGTGTTCATCTGTGTGTATTTGTGGCTAAAGTTGGGTTATGGCGCAGCTACTGCGTTAAGTATATTACTCAACATCTCGCGCGCAATTTCGGTGCGGCGCATTTCATACACTGGGCTAAACACAATTCTGTGTGCAACCGTTGCGTGAAACACCGCGTGAATATCTTCTGGCGTAATGGCGGTGCGCTCATTCAACCAAGCATTGACGCGGGCTGCACGCAACATCATGCTCATACCGCGCGGGCTAGCGCCTGCAAGCACGAGGCGGGTCATATCAACATTGGTCACTTTAACATTGTAGTCAGTTGGGTTGCGCGTGGCTTTCCACAAATTAAGCGCATATTTTTCTAAGGTGGGCGATGCCGTCACACTTTTTTGAATAACGCTAGAGAAGCCATTTAACTGGTCAAACTGCAACACGTCAGCTTTAACTGTGTCGATTAAAGCATCCGCATTGTGAAAGCGCGTATCAAACATTAAGTCAGACATAATCGCGTCGTCGTTCGGCACAATAATCGGGATTTCCATCATAAAACGGTCGCGCGCGGCAGATGGAATTTCAAATGTTTCTTCTCGCTCCACTTGGTTGCGGTCGGCAAACACAATCATGTGCGGAAACACGTGCTCTTTGTTGAAGGCAGATAAAGTGCGCTCGGCCATCACGCGCAGTAACAATGAGTGTACTTGCGGGCGGGCGCGGTTAATTTCGTTAAAGAAAAACACGCTTAAATTCTCGCCAGACATTAACAATGGGCCAGCACTTACGTGCGGTTTGCCGTCTTCGCCCAAATAAGTGTGGTACACCAAATCGTTAGGCATCAAGTCAATGGTGCCCTCAATACGCTGATAACCACCGCCGATGCCGCGCGTAAAAGCGCGCAACAGCGTGGTTTTACCCACGCCCACATCACCCTCAAGCAATACGTGACCACGCGCAAAAATCGCGGTAGTAATGAGTCGCACAGGGTTGGCTTGACCAACGACCACCTTATTAACTTCGGTTTCTAAAGTTAGCGCATGTTGACGCCAGTCGGCCAATAGACGGTCGCTCATTGAGTTTTCCTAAAAATTGAATGGTTAATTTTGAAGCTAATAATGAAGGATAATAAATGAATTTATCCAAAGTGTATACAGGCTTGTATACCTCTTTTGAATTTAGTGCTTTCGTTAAATTGATTTTCCAGCGAAAATAACACCTGTAAATCTAGTTTTTAAACACTATTAAGTATAAATTAAATGACAAAACAACCTAATACAACAAGGCAACAGAGCTTTACTAAAGAAGAATTACTTAAATGTGGCAGGGGTGAAATGTTTGGTGAGGGCAATGCACAATTGCCATTGCCACCCATGTTGATGTTTGACCGTATTGTGAAGATTACCGAAGATGGCGGCAAATATGGCAATGGGCAAATTATTGCCGAGCTGGATATTACGCCAGATTTATGGTTTTTTGAATGCCACTTTACGGGCGACCCCGTGATGCCAGGTTGCTTGGGCTTAGATGCTATGTGGCAATTGGTGGGGTTTTACTTAGGCTGGGCTGGCGGTCCTGGTCGTGGCAGAGCGCTGGGCGCGGGTGAGGTGAAATTTAGCGGACAAGTGTTGCCAACTGCCAAAATGGCGACTTATACTATTGATTTAAAACGCGTGATAATGCGTAAATTGGTAATGGGCATTGCCGATGCGACCATGAGTTTAGATGGCCGCGAAATTTACGTGGCAAACGATTTGCGTGTAGGTTTATTTACACGCACAGATAATTTTTAATAGAAAAAAAGACAATAAAGGAGCACGCCATGAGACGTGTCGTCATTACAGGTTTGGGCATTGTTTCTAGCCTTGGCAATAATAAAGCACAAGTGAAAGACAGCTTGTTTGCAGGCCGCTCTGGCATTAGCTTTCAGCCAGAGTATGCAGAGCGTGGTTTGCGCTCGCAGGTGGCGGGCAGCATTAAAAATCTCGATATTGAAACGTTGATTGATCGCAAATTATTGCGCTTTATGGCCAAAGGCCACGCTTATGCTTGGTTGGCCATGCAAGAGGCAATTGCCGATGCTAAATTGGCAGAAGATCAAGTTTCAAACGTACGCACGGGCTTGATTGTAGGTGCCGGTGGCACCTCGACTGAGAGTATGTTGGAAAGCACGAATGCGCTGGCGGAAAAAGGTATTCGCCGCGTTGGGCCGTATATGGTCACCAAAACCATGAGTAGCGGCATTGCGGCTTGTTTGGCGACAGGTGCGAAAATCAAAGGTGTGAATTACGGCATTAGCTCGGCTTGCTCTACCAGTGCGCATTGCATAGGCGCAGGTGCAGAGCAGATTCAGCTGGGCAAACAAGATATTGTATTTGCAGGCGGTGGCGAAGAAGAGCATTGGACAATGAGCTTTTTGTTTGACGCCATGGGTGCGTTAAGCAGCAAATATAATGACACCCCAGAGAAAGCATCGCGTACTTATGACGCCAATCGTGACGGCTTTGTCATCTCTGGCGGCGGTGGCATCGTGGTGTTAGAAGAATATGAGCACGCTAAAGCGCGCAATGCTAAAATTTACGCCGAGGTGGTGGGTTATGGCGCAACCTCGGATGGCTATGACATGGTCGCACCTAGCGGCGAAGGTGCATTCAGGTGCATGAAATTAGCCTTGGAAGGCATCAATCATGTGGATTACATCAACACGCACGGTACCAGCACGCCAGTGGGCGACACAAAGGAGCTGGAAGCGATTCGCGCCGTATTTGATGATGGCGCATATGGTATATCGCCTGCAATCGCATCCACAAAATCACTTAGCGGTCACGCGCTGGGTGCGGCGGGCGTGAACGAGGCGATTTATACACTGATTATGATGGAAAATAATTTCATTGCTGCATCCGCTAATATCGAGACGGTGGACCCAGCCGCAGAAGGCTTGAATATTGTGCGCCAGCGCATTGATAACATAAAAATTGAGACCGCGCTATCTAACAGCTTTGGTTTTGGTGGCACTAATGCAACTTTAACGTTATCAACCAAAAACCTGTAGGACGCGTTATGTCTAGATTCTCGATTATTTTTAAATGCTACAATAAAACTATATAGTATTAAATTTCGTCATACCAGCGCAGGCTGGTATCCAGTCAAGGTGAAACTTCTGTAATTAACGAAAAGTAGAATATGTATCAAGATAGTTTTTAAGTCATTGTAATTTAAGCCGATATTGCGAATTAAAATATCGAATACGAATTGAACGCTTCTGAAGTTAGATTAGTGAAAATGAACACTGCCTAGATACCAGCCTGCGCTGGTATGACGAAGTAGAAACATTAAATAGTTATTACTGACGGAAGGTTTACAAAATGAAAACGAAGTTATCGTCTATCTTATTGATTTTAATCATACTTTCAGCCTGTGCGACTATGGGTGTCGACCGCACAGTTAATGTCACAGGTGACCAAATCGCGCAAAAGCTAAACGAAAAATTAGCGCTCCCCATCGCGCTACTCAAAGTGTTTGATGTTAATTTGTCTAACTCCCTAGTTACTTTCGATAAAGCCAGTGGCCGCATGACAACCACCATGGATACCATGCTCACCAGCCAATTACTTGATAAAAATATAGCGGGAAAACTAGGCATATCTGGCAAATTGCGCTTCGATGCTGCCACCAGCACTGTGGTGTTAGATGAGCCAAAAATTGAAAATATTAACTTTGCAGGCGCAGATGGCAAATTTAACGACGTATTTAACGCCATGGCTAAAACAATGGGCGGTGAAATGTTAAACGGCTTAACGCTTTATACCGTGAAGCCAGAAGATTTAAAATTTGGCGGCACTACTTATGCGCCAAAAGAGATGGTGGTGACAGATAATGGTTTGCAGTTAACCTTGACGCCACAACGTTAATTATCGGTATATTTGAAGCCCTGCGATTGTGAAGTTTTAATGATGAAATCAATCACTTTTTTACTCGCCGTTTTAATTGCTTTAACTTCAGTTGCGGCGGACGCTGCAACTAAAAAGAAAAGCAAAAAGAAGATTAAAAAAACCACGCAAACAGTTTCGCCCTATGTCATTAGTATTGGCTACCCCACCACCTTGGCGGCCTTGAATGCCGTTCAAGCGCGCTCTGATGTTGCTACTAAACCTAATGCTAGGCCATTTGGTTGGCAGCTACGTGGTGGAAGTTGGTATGTGGTCAATGAAAAGCCAAATTTGGAATGGGCATTTACTGAGCCTAGTCACTATGCGCACCCCAGCGTGATTAAACGCATGATTGATATTGGTTCTACAGACCACGTGTATGTTGATATGGCGTTTAAGTGTGCTGCTGAAAATAGGCTTAACTGCGATAGACTATTGACCGAATTTAAAGAAGTTAATTTATTTATTAACAAAGTGTATCAAAAAAAATATATTGTTACCGCAGATGGAACGCCAGCATGGCATGGGGTTGATAGCTTAGAATAAAAAAGCTTAAAATCAAGTTTTCATGCGGCTTGCAGACTAGCCAAGCAGCTAGGGCAACTTGCTTGCACACCGAGTAAGTTCCGCATGGACAGAAATCTGTCCACCCTACAAAAATAAAATCCCTTAATTTAAGTATTTGATAACGAAAAATACATGCCCTGTAAACTAGTATCTATGCGGCCTGCATAGCATGCTTAAATCAACAAAGCGGCCACCACGTTGCGGCCTTCACTCATTAAAATGTTGTAGGTTCTGCAGGCTGCGGCAGTGGTCATGCATTCCAACGGAATGCCTTGCGCGGTAAGATTTTGAAAAATTTTAGGGTGTAAAAATTGGTGTTTTTCACCTGTACCTAATAAAACCACTTCTGGTTTTAACGCAACAATTGGTGTTAGTTGTGCTTCTGATAAGCTGAAAAAATCAGTCGCTAGCCAATCTAATACAATCTTATCGGCCATCACAATCAAATTTTGTGCATAGCGCTGTTGGTTAATCTCAATAAAATTCCCATCATCACCCGCGCCATAGCCCGTAATTAAATAATGGTTTTCTGCGGTGGTCAAATGTAGTTTCATGGCGCTGTTCTCATGCTGCTATTCTAGCGCGCTCTGCATTGAACGAAAACCCCAATCTAATGTAAAATAGCACCTTATGACCTCGCTTAAAAAACCAAAATTACTCGCCAAATCTAACAAGCTCGCTAATGTTTGCTACGATATTCGTGGCCCCGTGCTACAACGCGCCCGCCAAATGGAAGATGAAGGTCAGCGTATTATTAAGCTGAATATCGGCAATCCAGCCTCATTCGGCTTTGAAGTACCTGAGGAAATCATGCAAGATGTAATTCGCAACATGGGTGATGCAGGTGGTTATACCGATTCCAAAGGGCTATTCGCGCCGCGCAAAGCCATTATGCACCAAACTCAAAGCAAGCATATTAAGGGTGTGACGGTGGATGACATTATCATCGGCAATGGTGTTTCTGAGCTGATTGTAATGGCGATGCAAGCGCTGGTGAATAATGGCGACGAAGTATTGGTGCCGATGCCAGATTACCCCTTGTGGACAGCGGCCGTAACGCTTGCAGGCGGTAAAGCACAGCATTATTTATGCGATGAAGCCACTGGCTGGTTGCCCGATTTAAAAGACATTGAATCAAAAATTGCCGCCACCACGCGCGGCATCGTGATTATTAACCCAAACAATCCGACTGGTGCGCTTTACCCGCGCGAGACGCTGTTGGGCGTGATAGATATTGCCCGTCGCCATGATTTGGTGATTTTTGCTGATGAGATTTACGACAAAGTGCTTTATGATGCAGCTGAGCATGTATCCATTGCTTCGCTGGCGGATGATGTGTTGTTTGTGACTTTTAATGGCCTATCGAAAAACTACCGCACCTGCGGTTATAGGGCAGGCTGGATGGTGATTTCTGGCGAAAAAGCACATGCTAGCGACTATATCGAAGGCTTGAACATGCTAGCATCTATGCGGCTTTGCGCCAATGTGCCAGGGCAGCTTGCAATACAAACCGCGCTCGGTGGCTATCAAAGTATTGATGATTTAGTTTCGCCAACTGGCAGGCTATGTAAGCAGCGCGATTTGGCCTACGACATGCTCACCGCGATACCTGGCGTAACCTGCGTTAAGCCCAAAGCGGCCTTGTATTTGTTTCCTAAACTTGACCCTAAAATATACCCAATTAAGGATGATCAACAATTTATTTTAGAATTATTGCTAGAAGAAAAAGTCCTGTTAGTGCAAGGCACAGGCTTTAATTGGAAAACGCCAGACCACTTGCGTATTGTATTTTTGCCCAATGTGGACGATTTGACCGAAGCAATTAAACGTATCGCGCGGTTTTTAGAAAATTATAGAAATAAACAAGCAGCATTAAATAGCCCAAAAATTGGAGTAGCAGTGTGAAGCAATTAAACGTAGGGCTTTTAGGTATTGGCACCGTTGGCGGCGGCACCTACAGCGTTTTAACGCGTAACGCAGCAGAAATCACGCGCCGCACTGGCGTTGAAATTCGCGTGGTGCAAGTGGCTGATAAAAATGTCGAGCTTGCCAAAAAAGTCACGGGCGGCAATGTAGATATTACCGATGACGCGTTTGCCACCGTGAATAACCCCAATGTGGACGTGGTGGTTGAGCTGATTGGAGGCTACAATTTAAGCAAACAATTGGTGTTAAAAGCCATAGAAAACGGCAAGCATGTAGTGACTGCTAATAAGGCACTTTTGGCTTTGCATGGCAATGAAATTTTTGCAGCGGCGCAGGCTAAAGGTGTCATGGTGGCTTTTGAGGCGGCGGTTGCGGGTGGCATCCCTATTATTAAAGCGCTGCGCGAAGGTTTAGGTGCCAATAAAATCGAGTGGGTGGCGGGTATTATCAATGGTACAACCAATTTTATACTCACTGAAATGCGCGAAAAAGGCTTGGCGTTTGCAGATGTGTTAGGTGAAGCGCAACGTTTAGGCTACGCCGAGGCTGATCCAACTTTTGACGTAGAAGGTATAGACGCCGCGCATAAGCTGACGATTATGTCAGCAATTGCATTCGGTATGCCGATGAAGTTTGAGCAAGCTTATACAGAAGGCATTACCAAGCTGCAACAAACTGATATCAAATACGCCGAAGAGTTAGGTTATCGTGTGAAATTGCTTGGCATTACTAAGCGCACCGATGCTGGTGTAGAGCTACGTGTACACCCAACTTTAATCTCCGAAAAACGTTTAATTGCCAACGTCAACGGTGCGATGAATGCCGTGGTAGTGAAGGGCGACGCTGTTGGCCCAACGCTGTATTACGGCGCGGGTGCAGGCGCAGAACCCACTGCCAGTGCGGTGGTGGCCGATTTAATGGATGTAGCGCGTTTGAGT
The DNA here is from genome assembly GCA_031369365.1 of Methylotenera sp. Taxonomy (GTDB): domain Bacteria; phylum Pseudomonadota; class Gammaproteobacteria; order Burkholderiales; family Methylophilaceae; genus Methylotenera_A. The sequence goes on along the minus strand of JANMOP010000009.1, from coordinate 19,391 downwards.
GGTGCAACTGTAGAACAGCGTGTGCCATATTTAGCATTTCAGCCCAATAGCGTAGCGGATTTACCAATATTGCTTATCGGAGAAATCAACAGTGCGTACTACCTGCGTTTACGCGCCAATGATAAGCCTGGCGTGTTGGCAGGCGTGACTAAGATTTTGGCTGACCGTAATATTTCGATTGATGCCATGTTGCAAAAAGAGCCTGACGACAATGAAACTGAAGCGGATATTGTAATTTTGACGCATGTAACGGTTGAAAATAATATGGATGTAGCAATCGCAGCAATTGAAGCTCTGCCTGCGATTGTGGGTAAGTTAGTTAAAATTCGCATGGAAGAATTGAGTCGTTAATTTAGTATGAAATACATCAGTACCCGTGGGCAATCGCCTGCTTTAAATTTTAGCGAAATTTTATTGGGTGGTTTGGCGCCCGATGGCGGTTTGTACCTGCCAGAAACCTACCCACAATTTAGCGATGCCGACCTTACAAAAATGCGTGGTATGAATTATCGCGATTTGGCATTTGCAATTTTGTCACGATTAATTGACGATATTCCAGCCGCTGATTTAAAAGCGATTATCGATAAAACCTACCGCCCCGATGTTTATGGTTTTGTACGCGCAGGGCAAAATGCCGACGACATCGCACCAATACTCAAGCTAGAAGATAACTTGTACCTATTAAGTCTTTCTAATGGACCAACACTGGCGTTTAAAGATATGGCCATGCAGTTGCTGGGCAATTTATTTGAATATGTGTTGGCTAAAAAAGGTGAAAGCACCAATATTTTAGGTGCAACTTCAGGCGACACGGGCAGCGCGGCTGAATACGCCATGCGCGGCAAAAAAGGCGTGCGCGTATTTATGCTAAGCCCGCACAAAAAAATGAGCCGTTTTCAAACCGCGCAAATGTTTAGTTTGCAAGATGATAATATCTTTAATATTGCGGTTAAAGGCGTGTTTGACGATTGCCAAGACATGGTAAAAGCAGTGAGCAACGACGCGGCTTTTAAAGCGAAATACAAAATCGGCGCGGTGAATTCAATCAATTGGGGTCGCATCGTCGCGCAAGTAGTGTATTACTTTAAAGGCTATTTTGCAGTCACTTCAAACAACGCACAAAAAGTTGATTTTGCAGTGCCAAGCGGGAATTTTGGTAATGTATGTGCAGGCCATATTGCGCGTATGATGGGCTTGCCGATTGACAAGTTAATCGTCGCCACAAACGAGAATGATGTATTAGACGAGTTTTTTAAAACAGGTGTTTATCGCCCACGCGGGTCGGCCAACACTTATCATACCTCTAGCCCATCAATGGATATTAGCAAAGCCAGCAATTTTGAGCGTTTCGTGTTCGATTTGGTGGGGCAAGATAGTGCAAAAATACGCGAATTTTGGGCAAGTGTAGATAAAGGTGGCGCGTTTGATTTAAAACCACTCATGCCAAAATTGGCCAATTATGGTTTTGTATCTGGCAACAGCAATCATGCACACCGCATGTCAACGATTCGCCAAGCGCAAGCAAAATACAATGTCATTATTGATACCCACACTGCAGATGGCCTAAAAGTTGCCATGGAATTTAGAAATGTTGACACGCCCATGCTAGTGCTAGAAACTGCGTTGCCTGCCAAGTTTGAAGAGGCTTTAGTTGAAGCGCTAGGATCGGTGCCACCGCGTCCAGATTCGTTAAAGGGTATTGAAGATTTACCACAAAAATTTGACATCATGGACGCAGATGTCGCTGCAATTAAAGCATTTATTATGAAAAACACGTAGCTCAATATGATTAAATTCATCGTAATCATGATGATTTGTTTTGGGTGCTTGCTAGCACCTAAGGTGCAAGCAGGTTACGATGAAGACGTGGCAGCTATTAATAAGGGTGTGCCTAAGCAAGTTAAGTTATTTAACCAACGTCAAATCGAGTGCAATCATTGGGCGGGGGAAGATTCTTACGATAAAGAACGTGCAAAGGAAATTAGTGCGGCTATCACAAAGTTGAGGTGTGATACTTTGGAGCGAGACGAAAAGAGACTTCGTACGAAATATAAAACTAGACCAAATGTGATTAATTCTATTATCAAAGCAAAAGAATTTATATAAATACATGCAACAATACACCGACCTGATGCGCCACGTACTGGCACACGGCAACAAAAAAACTGACCGCACTGGCACTGGTACGTTATCGGTGTTTGGTTACCAAATGCGTTTTAATTTGGCAGAGGGCTTTCCGTTACTCACCACCAAAAAAGTGCATTTAAAATCGATTATTCATGAGCTACTATGGTTTTTACAGGGCAGCACTAATATTGCCTACCTAAAAGAAAACGGCGTGCGTATTTGGGATGAGTGGGCAGACGAAAATGGCAACCTAGGCCCTGTGTATGGCTACCAATGGCGTAATTGGCCAAAGCCTGACGGGTCACATATCGATCAAATCACACAAGTTGTAACCGCGATTAAAAATAACCCCGATTCGCGTCGTTTAATTGTTTCGGCTTGGAACGTAGCAGACGTGGACCAAATGAAATTGCCGCCTTGCCATGCGTTTTTTCAATTTTATGTAGCTGATGGCAGGTTGAGCTGCCAGCTTTATCAGCGTAGCGCCGACATTTTCCTGGGTGTGCCTTTTAATATTGCTTCTTATGCGTTGCTAACCATGATGGTGGCGCAAGTGTGCGGCTTAAAGCTCGGTGATTTTGTGCACACTTTAGGCGATGCACATATTTACAGCAATCACATGAATCAAGTGCAGCAGCAGCTTTCACGCGAACTGCGCCCATTGCCGCAAATGCATATCAACCCCAGCGTAACGGATATTTTCAGCTTTAAGTTTGAAGATTTTACGCTTGAAAACTACGATCCGCACCCTGCAATTAAAGGCGTTGTAGCTGTTTAATATGTCACAATTATCACTTATCGTTGCCGTTGCAAATAATAATGTAATCGGGAATAACAACACTTTGCCATGGCATCTGCCTGAGGATTTAAAACGTTTTCGCGCGCTTACCATGGGGCATCATATTATTATGGGGCGTAAGACCTACCAATCGCTTGGGCGCCTGCTGTCAGGCCGAACAACCATAATTGTCACGCGCAATAAAGATTTTCAGGTAGAAGGCGCGTTGATTGCACATAGTCTGCAAGCCGCATTAATGTTATGTGCTGACGATAACGAGCCTTTTTTGATTGGCGGAGCAGAGTTGTATAATGATGGTTTGAAACATGCGACTAAACTATACATAACCGAAGTTAAAGCAGATTTTGTAGGTGACGCGTTTTTTTCTGAGCTTGATTTAACACATTGGAATTTAAGCGAAAAAAAAGACCACCTTGCTGCGAGTGGTCTTGAATATAGTGATTTGATTTATGTTAGAAAGTAGTTACTTCTCTACACAATCCACATAATAAACCGCTTTCCCATCCACAATCTCTTTCACCAAACCATGGTTATCCGTTTCAAAACCAGGAAATTTCTCATTAAACTCGCGTGCAAATTTTAGATAATTCACAATTACTTTATTAAATTTTTCTCCTGGAATTAATAGTGGAATGCCAGGCGGGTAGGGCGTTAGCAGTACAGCCGTGACGCGGCCTTCCAGCTCGTCTATCGGCACTCTATCCATTTTACGGTGCGCCATTTTAGCAAATGCATCGGTTGGTTTCATGGCGGGAATCATGTCAGATAAGTACATCTCAGTGGTGAGTTTTGCCACGTCATTAGCTTTATACACCGCATGAATTTTGTCGCATAAATCACGCAAGCCCACTTTTTCGTATCTAGGTTGTTTTAGTACAAATTCTGGCAATACTTTCCACAGCGGTTGGTTCTTATCGTAATCATCTTTAAATTGTTGCAACGCGGCTACCATGGTATTCCAGCGGCCTTTGGTAATGCCGATTGTGAACATGATGAAGAACGAATACAGCCCAGTTTTTTCGACTATGACGCCGTGTTCAGCCAAGTACTTGGTGACGATAGCCGCTGGAATACCGAATTTATCCGAGAAATTGCCTTTAATATCCAAGCCTGGCGTGATAATCGTCGCCTTGATGGGGTCTAGCATATTAAAGCCTGGCGCTAAATTGCCAAAATCGTGCCAATCATCATTGGCGTGTAGCATCCACGCTTCACGCGCTTCCAAGCCTTCTTCACTCAAATCATCTGGCCCCCACACTTTAAACCACCAGTCGGCGCCCCATTCTTCATCCACTTTACGCAGGGCGCGGCGAAAATCTAAGGCTTCCATAAGCGACTCTTCAACCAATGCAGTGCCACCTGGTGCTTCCATCATGGCGGCGGCCACGTCAATGCTGGCGACAATCGAATATTGCGGGCTGGTCGAGGTGTGCATCAAGTACGCTTCATTAAAAATATCGCGGTCTAGTTTATTGTTTTCGGCATCTTGCACCAAAATTTGGCTGGCTTGGCTTAAGCCTGCAAGCAATTTGTGCGTGGATTGCGTAGAAAAAACCATGCTCTCTTTACAGCGCGGGCGGCCTTCGCCAATGGCGTGATAATCGCCATAAAAATCATGAAAAGTGGCGTGTGGCAACCAAGCTTCGTCAAAATGCAGCGTGTCAATCTTGCCGTCCAACATGTCTTTAATTTCTTCCACGTTGTACAACACGCCGTCATAAGTAGATTGCGTAATGGTGAGCACGCGTGGCTTGGCGGTTTTGTCGAGAATAAACGGGTTGCGGTCAATTTTCTTTTGAATATTCGCCCATTCAAATTCACTTTTTGGAATCGGGCCAATAATGCCAAAATGATTGCGCGTTGGCATCAAAAATACTGGAATCGCGCCCGTCATAATAATCGCGTGCAAAATCGATTTATGGCAGTTGCGATCCACCACCACGACATCGCCTGGCGCGACGGTTGAATTCCACACCATTTTGTTACTGGTAGAGGTACCATTCGTCACAAAATATAAATGGTCGCAATTATAAATACGCGCTGCATTGCGCTCACTGGCCGCCACAGGCCCTGTATGATCTAATAATTGACCCAATTCTTCAACCGCGTTACAAACATCTGCGCGCAACATATTCTCACCAAAAAACTGATGAAACATTTGGCCAACAGGCGATTTTAAAAACGCCACGCCACCTGAATGACCTGGACAATGCCATGAGTAGGAGCCATCGGCTGCATACTCGGTGAGTGCTTTAAAAAACGGCGGGGCAAGGCTATCTAAATAAGTGCGTGCCTCGCGCAAAATATAGCGCGCCACAAATTCTGGCGTATCTTCGTACATGTGAATAAAGCCGTTAAGTTCGCGCAAAATTTCGTTGGGAATATGCCGCGACGTACGCGTTTCACCATGCAAAAAGATGGGAATTTCCTCATTGCGATAACGAATTTCATCCACAAATTTACGCAAATTTTCTAGCGCTTCTTGGTTGCCTTCAATAAATTCGTTATCGTCAATGGATAAAATAAACGCCGAAGCGCGGCTTTGCTGTTGTGCGAATGAGGTTAAATCGCCATAACTGGTGACGCCCAGCACTTCAACGCCTTCGGACTCAATCGCCTTGGCGAGCATACGTATGCCCAAACCTGATGAGTTTTCGGAACGGAAATCTTCGTCGATAATAACAACGGGGAAACGGAATTTCATATTATTTCAATCCTTTACCACAGAGACACAGAGACACAGAGAAAACCAAACTATCAAAACTCTGTGCCTCTGTGTCTCTGTGGTGAAATGCATTTAACTAAATTTTTGGCAGCGTTACGCCAACTTGGCCTTGATACTTGCCACCACGATCTTTATAGCTGGTTTCACATACATCATCAGCATCGGCTTCAAAAAACAGCACTTGCGCGCAGCCTTCGTTGGCGTATATCTTGGCTGGTAGGGGCGTGGTATTGCTAAATTCTAGCGTCACATAACCTTCCCACTCTGGCTCAAACGGGGTGACATTGACAATAATGCCGCAGCGTGCGTAAGTGCTTTTACCCAAACAAATGGTCAACACATTACGTGGGATTTTGAAGTATTCGACTGTTCGTGCTAAAGCAAACGAATTGGGCGGGATAATGCAAAAATCGGCATTTACCTCTACAAACGAGTTCGGATCGAAATTTTTTGGGTCAACAATAGTACTATTAATGTTAGTAAACAATTTAAATTCTTTACTACAGCGAATATCGTAGCCGTAGCTTGACGTGCCATAAGAAACCATGCGCTCGCCAGCGGCGTTTTGCTTAACTTGATTTGACTCAAACGGCGAAATCATGTCGTGTTCGAGTGCCATTTGGCGTATCCATTTATCCGACTTTATACTCATGGTTTTATGCTCATAATTTGGTTTCTTTACGCTAAAAAATAATGCACTTCATTGTGCCCTAGGTTTCGATTGGGCATTATAAAGTGCATTGCAAAATTGTGTGAAAATATTCTTAATTCGTCATTCTGAGCATAGCGAGACCGTAAAGGTCTTCACCGCCAATCTAAACCGCTAAAGCGGTAAGTTTGGACGCGAAAGAATCCAGAATTTTTCACTGTCGAAATGGATTCTTCGCTATGCTCAGAATGACGGAGGATGTTTAAATAAACTCAGTGTTTGTCGCCACCTAGCTCAATGCTATGCCGCCAAAACTGGTCTTTGCTTTCAAAGATTGCTTTTGAGGCTTCTGGGTCGCGTGAGCCAGCAGGGTATTGATGCACAGGCACTTTATCGGCCGCCCAAGCTTTTACCACTGGGTCAACCAAGCGCCACTGTGCTTCAGCCTCACTAATATGCAGGTAATTAGAGTTGTCGCCCTGCATTAAGTTAAGCAGCAAAGCCTCGTAGGCATCTACCGTGTCGTCTTCTGGTAAGCGATTTGCGGCATCCAGTTGAATGGTACGCGTTTTAATATCTAAGCCTGGTATTTTTGACTGAATTTCCATTTTGATACATTCGCGCGGTTGAATGCCGATGATTAACCAGTTTTGATCTTGGCTATTCACTTGCAACGGTGATTTTTTAAAGCGAATGGCAATGCGCGTATCGGCCTCGTGCAAGCGTTTGGCGGTGCGAATATAAAACGGCACACCTTGCCAACGCGGGTTATCAATAAACAATTTTAAAGCCGCATAAGTTTCCACTACGCTATCAGAGTTGCCTAACTCTTCAAGGTAGCCTGGTACTTTTTCGCCGTTCACCTCGCCAGCGGCATATTGCGCGCGAAAAGCATGTTTATTGAGTTCGTTAACTGGTATGGCACGAATTTGCTCTAACACCTTAATTTTGGCTTCGCGCATGCCTTCTGGCGTTAAATCTTTCGGCAACTCCATGGCGGTTAGCGCCAGCGTTTGCAGAATATGGCTTTGAATCATATCGCGCAGCGCGCCCGTGGTGTCATAAAAAGTCGTACGGTCGCCTACGCCTAGCATTTCAGTATTGGTAATCTGCACGTGGTCGATATATTGATTGTTCCAAACTGGCTCTAGTAGCGTGTTAGTAAAACGTTGCAACAGTATATTTTGCAGCGCAGACTTACCTAAATAATGATCGATGCGGTAAATTTGACTTTCTTTTAAATGCTTAGTGATAGCGGCTTGCAAGTCAATGGCACTGGGTAGGTCGGTGCCAAATGGTTTTTCAATCACCACGCGGCGCCAGTATTTATCTTCTTGTGTTAAACCAACTTTGGCCAGTGATTCAACCACTGGTGCAAAATCGGTAGGACGCACCGATAAAAAGTAAGCCAAATTTTGTGGAAATATGTGCTCATCGCTTAAAGTGCTTTTAAGTTTAATAAATGCATCTGCGTCATCTGGTGGATTAGCGTGATAAAAATTACGCGCAATAAAACGCTCAAACGCAGCCGCGTCATAACCTTTTTTAAATTTGCTGTCCAGCATAGTTTTAATATCGGCGCGCCACGCGTGCAAAGTCACTTCTTGGCGGCCAACTGCTAAGATTTTTAGCTCTGCGGGCAAGCGGCCGATTAAGTCTAGCCGAAATAAACCTGGAAACAGTTTAACACGGGCTAAATTGCCGCTGGCGCCAAATAGCACAAGGGTACATGGGTCAATAGATTTGGTCATAATTAAAAGTCTTTAAAGTTATTTTAAGCTAAAATAGCAGGTTGAATATTTAATATAATTATACCGAAAAAGGTGTTTAAGTTTTATGCAAAATCCACAAACAATTGTGCTGCCCAATAAACAAGTCACGCGCTGGCATAGTTATTACTCACAAGGTGATATTAACCAAGCTGCGCTACAAGCCATTATGCATGCGGCTGACAAGGCTATTAAAAATCATGGCAACTTTTATATTGTGCTTGCTGGTGGCAGCACGCCCAAAAGTATTTATCAGCTTTTAAGCAAACAAGATGCCGACTGGGCGCATTGGCATGTATTTATTAATGACGACCGCTGTTTGCCAGTGAATCACGATGAACGCAATAGTAAAATGGCCGCTGAGGCTTGGTTAAGTCATGTGAATATTCCAGCAAATCAGTTTTATCCAATCCCTTGCGAGCTGGGGCCAGTTGCAGGCGCAAAGGCGTATGCCGAGATGCTTAAAAATATTGGAACCTTTGATTTGGTGCTGTTTGGGCTGGGTGAAGATGGCCATACCGCAAGCCTGTTTCCAGGCCATGCAGTCGATAATAGCGCAGACGCTGTGCCAGTATTTAACTCACCAAAACCGCCAGCAGAGCGCGTCACCATGTCTCAGAACCGTTTAAATAATACGCATGAAGCTATATTTTTAGTAACGGGTAAAGGCAAGCAAGAAGCGGTAGATAATTGGCGTAGCGGGGTGGAAATTCCTGCGGCTTTAATTACGCCAGCTTGCGGTGTAGATGTGTATTGTTTTGAGGTTGAGTTACGATAAGCATTAATTTGATGCTCTGCAGGCTGCATGGGTATTAGCTTTCAGCTTATCTACTTGCTCGCAATGACGGTAACTGCACTTTTAGGTAAAATTAATAGTGGCAGTGGTTTTATGGCTTATTTTGTTTGCTAATTTTGTTTGGCAATTAAATCGCTTAATAATTGCAGTTGCTCTTTCTGAATCTCAATCAGCTCGCTCCATTGTCCTTCGCGCAGCAAATCCACTTTTTCGTGCAGCAGCATAATTTCTAGCTCGGCCTTTAAATTTACCTCGTAATCATGCTCGGCGTTTAAGCGATCTTTTTCGCTTTGGCGGTTTTGCGACATCAAAATAATTGGTGCTTGAATCGATGCCAACATGGACAAAAATAAATTCAACAGTATGTACGGGTAGGGGTCAAACGCTTTGTTGTAATTGACTAAAATAAACGAATTTAAAATCACCCAACAAACCAAAGTAACGCCAAACAAGATAATAAACGCCCAAGAACCGCCAAATTTAGCCACTGCATCGGCTGCGTGCTGGCCGAAAGTCTTAGTTTCATCATGCTCTTGTACGGTGTTGCGCGAGATATGTTTGCGCTCGGTGATATGGCGTGCGACTTTCTTGGTGCGCTCGTCCATGGCTTCATAGCTAGTTGCCATTAGCTTTTCAGCGGTGTGGTGTTTATTTTTTGCCATATCCGTTAGCCCCTATTACTTTTTAACCAAGCAATCACGTCTTTTGCATTTTTATCGGGTGGAAAAACCGGATAGAAAACTTTAACAATTTTATTGTTATTCATAATTATCGTTAGGCGTTTGTAGAGCTCAAGCTTACCAACATCAAATGTTGGAAGAGTCAGGACGCTTTTAAGTTGCAATTGACTATCACTTATTAGTGTAAATGGTAAATGTAAGCGAGTTTTAGCTTCAAGCTGATACGCGCTTGTTTGCGTACTTAAGCCATAGACTTTAACATTCAACGCTGCCAATTCGTCAAAATGATCTCTAAAACTGCAAGATTGTGGCGTGCAGCCGCGCGCTCCTGGAATGCTATCCCAACCTTCAGGTAATGATACTTCTGGTTGTCCAGTCATTGGGTAAAAATAGATGACACTCCAGCCAATAAAGTTATTTAAATTAACCGAAATGCCATCAGTAGAATTTAACTGAATGCTAGGAAAATTAAGCCCTACCAAATGACTCGCAGCACCATCATCGCTTGGTATTGGCAAATCATTTGGCAGTTCAGATAGATTCACTATTTAAGTATTCTGAATCACAATATTCGGAAACTTCCCGCTATGATCTAAGCTGGCATTGGCGATTTTAATTGCTGCTTTGCGGGCTATGGCTTTGTAAATACTGGCTATTTTAGAATCAGGTTCGGCAATCACTGTGGGTTTTCCGCTATCGGTTTGTACGCGTATGCTAATATCTAGCGGCAGGCTGCCGAGCAAATCTACCTTGTAATCATCACACATTTTTTGCCCGCCGCCCGCGCCAAATATGTGTTCTTCATGGCCACAATTGCTGCAAATATGCGTGCTCATGTTTTCTACAATGCCCAAGATAGGAATGCCGACTTTCTCGAACATTTTTAAGCCTTTGCGTGCATCTAATAGCGCAATATCTTGCGGCGTGGTGACAATAATCGCGCCTGTGACGGGGATTTTTTGCGCTAAGGTAAGTTGAATATCGCCCGTGCCAGGCGGTAGGTCGATAATCAAATAATCTAAATTATCCCAACGTGTTTCGCGCAACAATTGCTCTAGCGCGCCCGTCACCATTGGGCCGCGCCATACCATCGGCGTGTCCACGTCTACCAAAAATCCTATACTCATGGCCTGAATGCCGTGTGCCAGCATCGGCTCCATACTTTTGCCGTCGCTACTTTCTGGGCGGCCTGAAATGCCGAGCATTTGTGGCTGGCTTGGGCCGTAAATATCGGCGTCTAGCAAGCCGACGGTTGCGCCTTCAGCCGCCAGTGCTAATGCCAAATTCACCGAAGTCGTCGATTTACCCACGCCGCCTTTGCCAGAAGCCACCGCGATAATATTTTTCACATTCGGCAATAGCGTTACGCCTTGCTGCGCCTTGTGCGCCACTATACGGCTGCCGATGTTCACGGTTACGTTTTCAACGCCTGGCTGCGCTTTTAAATGCGTTTCAACTAAGTTTTTGACAGCACCCATCACACTTTTGGCAGGGTAGCCCAGCACAATATCCACGCTGACGTGGTTACCCGTAATTTGGATGTTTTTTGCCGATTTACTGGTGATGAAATCTTTGCCCGTATTCGGGTCGATAAGGGTTTTTAGTGCGTTTTGGATGTCTAGCTCTGTTAAGTTCATATTCATTAAGTCTTTGTATTAAATAGTATTAATAAGATTTTCAGGCAGATTCTATTTGGCCAAATAAATCACGTGTGGTAAATCTTTAAAGTGTGCATCGCAAGTCAGTAAATCGGCTTGCAAATGCAATGCTGTGGCATACACAATGGCATCGGCAGTGGCTAATTTATATTGTTGATGCAAATTAGCTGCGTTTAATGCAATAGTGGTATCTAAGCTGGTTACAACACATTTTTGTGTGTAAGCAATCATTAAATCAGCTTCAGTCTCAGTTTTTTCGCGCATTAACCATTTTGCAAGCTCTAGTTGCACAATGGTTGGCACGATGCAAATGTCTTGGTTTGGCATTAAATCACTCAATTGCGTCTTTAATGGGCTACCAATTAACCATTCTATCCAAGCGGAAGTATCAACAACGCGCATTAAAAGCGATCCGCACGGTCTCGGTAATTGTCAGTATTAGCCCCTGCCGCTATGCTAGCAAGCGCCTCTAGACTTGGTACAGGCATCATAAGAACCCCTGCACCTTTTGGTATAAACACAAATGATTGCCCCGCCTGCCAATGCATGATATCGCGCACTGGCTTGGGGATTGATATTTGAAACTTACTAGATAATGTGGCGTTTGCCTGCATAATTATTACCTAAAAACTAACGATAATTAAATTGTAAGAATACGCCTTAATTTACATAAAAGCAAATTACAAATACTTTTGTATCATTACTTGGTTAAGGCTGGTGGAATAGTTTGAGCTATAGTTTGCGATTGTGCGAGCAAAGTATAGCGAAGCCAATGCTTGCCCAATTCAAAAAAAATAGCCATCCTTAATTGATACGTTTAACCCACTAATTTGCTAAAATAGCGTTTTAAGCTAATAAATCAGGTCCATTTACCTCATGTCAGACATTCCACGCAAAATCCTTATCACCTCCGCATTACCTTACGCCAACGGCAGTATTCATTTAGGTCATCTAGTTGAGTACATTCAAACCGATATTTGGGTGCGTTTTCAAAAAATGCAGGGGCATACCGTGCATTATGTATGCGCCGATGACACGCATGGTACGCCGATTATGCTGCGTGCGGAGAAAGAGGGCATCACGCCAGAAGCCTTGATTGATGCGGTGCATAAGGAACATAGTGCGGATTTTGCAGAGTTTTTAGTTGAATTTGATAATTATTATTCGACCAATTCGGATGAGAATAAAGTGCTGTCGCAGACGATTTACAAAAAGCTGGCTGCGAATAAAAAAATCGCAAAAAAAACCATAGAACAGTTTTACGACCCCGTTAAAAATATGTTTTTGCCCGACCGCTTTATTAAAGGCGAATGCCCTAAATGTCATGCCAAAGATCAATATGGTGATAGCTGCGAAGTATGTGGTGCAACTTACAACCCCACTGAGCTGATTAACGCTTATTCTGCGGTTTCTGGCGCAGCGCCTGTGCGTAAAGAAACGGAGCATTACTTTTTTAAATTAAGTGAGTGTGAAGAGTTTTTAAAAGCTTGGACACGTTCAGGTACTCTACAAGGTGAAGCCGCCAATAAGATGGGCGAGTGGTTTGCTAGTGGCTTGAATGATTGGGACATTTCACGCGATGCGCCATATTTTGGCTTTGAGATACCCGATGCGCCAGGCAAGTATTTTTATGTGTGGCTAGATGCGCCGATTGGCTATATGGCGAGTTTTAAGAATTTGTGTGATTCCCCTCGCCCGCTTGCGGGAGAGGGGCTAGGGGAGAGGGGCAATCTTACTAAGACTGAAAAACTCAACTTCGACGAATACTGGAACAAAGACAGCAAAACCGAGCTTTATCATTTTATTGGCAAAGATATTTTGTATTTTCATGCGCTATTTTGGCCTGCAACCCTTGAATATAGCGGCTACCGCACACCTACACAAATTTTTGCACACGGCTTTTTAACGGTAAATGGCGAAAAAATGAGTAAATCGCGCGGCACGTTTATCACCGCACGCAGCTATTTAGACCACATTAAAAATCCTGAATATTTGCGCTATTACTATGCGGCTAAATTGAATAGCAGCATGGAAGATATTGATTTAAGTTTGGATGATTTTGTGGCGCGCGTGAATAGTGATTTGGTGGGTAAATACATCAATATTGCCAGCCGCACGGCGGGGTTTATTAGCAAAAAGTTTAATGGTGAGGTTTCGTCATTAACCCAATTACAAAAAAGTATTGTTAATCTTAACGAGATAAAACAAAAAATTCCGTTTGAAAAGCTAGTAAGTTCAGAGTGGAGTCAAGGTACTCAACTACCTCGAGAAAATTCATATTGGCCATCTTATTCGGATTCAGTTGAATTGATTGGTCGTGAAGCGCTTCTTTATCAAGGCGTAACAAGTGCGACTGCTACAGTAATTAAAGCATATGAATCAAGAGATTACTCTAAAGCAATAAGGGAAATAATGCTCTGTGCTGATTCTGTGAATCAATATGTGGCTGAAATGAAGCCATGGGAACTAGCAAAAATTGAAGGAATGGAAAATCGTTTACATGAAATTTGCTCATTAGCCCTAAATTTATTTAAAGAAATAACAATTCAATTAAAACCAGTGTTGCCAAAAATTGCATCAGAAATAGAGAAATTGTTTAATATCAAGTGTCTAAACTTTGCAGATTCTGGAAAGTTTTTAAGCAACAATATTAACGAATATACGCATTTAATCACGCGTATTGACCCGAAAGCGATTGAAGCGATGACTGAGGCAAATAAAGAGAATTTAGTGGCTACCCCTTCGCCACTTACTCCAGCTGCTTTGGCCTCTCCCACTGGGGGAGAGGGGGTAAAACCTGCGCGTTTTGCAAATAATATTCCCTCTCCCTCGATGGGAGAGGGTCAGGGAGAGGGTGATGGTGCGTACATCTCAATCGATGACTTCACAAAAATAGATTTACGCATCGCAAAAATCGTCAATGCAGAGCATGTAGATGGCGCGGATAAACTGCTAAAACTGACGCTAGATATTGGCGAAACGACAGATAATGGTAACCCAACTACACGCCAAGTGTTTGCGGGTATTAAATCGGCTTACGATCCCGCCACTTTAATTGGTCGCAATACAGTGATGGTGGCCAATTTAGCGCCTCGTAAAATGAAGTTTGGCATGAGTGAAGGCATGGTGCTGGCCGCTAGTGATGAAAACGGCGGGCCATATATACTGTCACCAGATGATGGTGCAAAAGCGGGCATGCGCGTTAAATAACTTAAAGCTGCAATCTATTCCAATGTAGGCGAAAGCCTACGCTCTTGTCAGCCGCAGCTTATTCTATAAATACTTTAATCGTGTACACTTAACTCATCAAAACACAAGGTTTTGACTATAAATAAAAGGTAATCCAGATGAAGTTAATTAGCAGTTCAGTGTTAGCAATATTATTATTTTCTGGCCAAGTGATGGCAGCAGATAGCAACGCTAAAACTGCCGTAGGTGGCGGTTTAGGTGCAGCAGCAGGTACAGCCCTTGGTGGTATAGTTGGTGGCAGTACAGGCGAAGTGTTAGGCGGTGCTGTTGGCGGCGGGCTAGGCGGTGCAGTGACTACAAAAGGTGAAGGCCAAACAGGCGCTGTTATTGGTGGCGCAGCTGGTGGCGCTGGTGGTGCTTTTGCAGGACGCAAAGTGAGCGGCAGCGGTACAGGTGCGATAGTAGGCGCTGGCTTGGGCGGTGCAGGCGGAGCAGTACTTGGTAAAGTAATTGCTGAGCCTAGTAAAACCTATTCAAGCGGCAAAAAACACAATCATAAGCATCACAAAAAAAATAAACACGGAAAAGGCCATGACAAGCACGACCATAAAGGCCATGACGATTAAAATTTAACCGCAATATATGTAAATACAGGGCTCCTTTGGAGCTTTGTTTTTGATAGCGGGGCGATGGCGGTTAAATAGTGAGTCTTAGAGGTTGATAGTATTAGTATTTGCGCTTTGTGAACTATTGCCAGATTGCTTAAAGCCATAAAGTTGAGGATAAATAAGCAAAGCCACCCAAGCCAATGCATCTAAACATAGCGAAACTATTTGGCGTGTGGCAAATAGCGCACTCTGTACTTTTGAGAGTAAAGCAATTGTTAAATAATGTGAGCTGATTATGTGGCATCACGCTAGAAATTAAAAAAGCCCCGATTGGGGCTTTTTTAATTAGTAAAACTAGCTTGGTGCAAGGGGCTAATTTAACGCGTAATGCTAAATAGTTACTGAGCCGCCGCTTTTTTATCTGCAGCTTTCTTGTCAGCTGCCGCTTTTTTATCTGCTTTTTTCTTATCAGCTACAGCTTTTTTCTCTGCCTTTTTAGCGTCTGCAGCAGCCTTTTTATCAGCTTTAGCAGTGTCATCAGTCATAGCAGGCTTGTCAGCTTTAGCAGCTTTGTCGGCTTTTTTGGCATCAGCCGCTGCTTTTTTCTCTGCTTTCTTAGCATCAGCCGCTGCTTTTTTGTCGGTTTTAGCAGTGTCATCTGCCATAGCAGGTTTGTCTGCTTTCATTTCTTTAGCAGGCTTGTCTGCTTTAACTGGTTTGTCAGTTGCAGTTTTGGTGCTTGAAGCAGGCAGTTTAGTTGCGCCACTTACAGAAACGTCTTTACGTAAATTTTGCAAAGTAACTTCACCAACGCCTTCCACTTTTTCTAATTCATCTACTGATTTAAAACCGCCATTTTTTTTGCGGTAATCAATTATGGCCTGTGCTTTTACTGGACCAATGCCATCTAAAGATTCAAGTTCTGCCTGCGTAGCAGTGTTTAAATTAACAGCTGCGTAGGCGCTAAAGCTTAATGCTAACGAGGCGAGTAATGCGATAAGTAGTTTTTTCATATATGTTCCCTTTTGGTCAAAGTTGTTGAAAAGTTTGTGAATATTACAAAAAAAAGTTCGTGGAGCTAAAACATTTGTAAAACTTTAAAACGCTAGTGTACTTGTTTAGTTGACGTGAGACTACAAATTAACAAAATTTAACAATTTGTTGATGAATTAAGGTGTTCAAATCTCTTTAATAATATCTATTAAGGCCTGTTTGGGGTTGCTTGCTTGGGTAATCGGGCGACCAATCACTAAATAGCTCGCACCCATCTGCACAGCTTGGCGGGGCGTAAGTACACGGCTTTGATCGTCTAGGCTGGTGCTGGCAGGGCGTATGCCTGGCGTGACTAGAAGAAAGTCATTTTTTAAATGTTTTTTGAGTAATTGCGCCTCAAGTGCAGAGCACACTACGCCATGCAAACCAGCATTTTCAGTAAGTTTGGCGAGTTTTAGCACATGGTTTTCGACGCTAGTTTCAATACCAATTTCATTTAAGCTAGCTTGATTCATGCTGGTAAGCACGGTAACAGCGATTAAATAGGGCTGATGCATGGTTTTATTCACGCCCTCAAGCGCCGCTTGCATCATGGCACTGCCGCCACTAGCGTGCACATTGAGCATCCACACCCCCAAGTTGCTTGCGGCCTCGCAAGCATTTTTTACCGTATTAGGTATATCGTGAAATTTTAAATCTAAAAAAACTTGGAAGTTTTTGGCGATTAGTTTTTCTACCAATTGTGGACCAACAGCGGTAAATAGTTCTTTGCCGACCTTAAGTTTGCACAGTGCTGGATCTAGCTGGTTCACCAGCTTGAGTGTGCTTGCTGCATCAGCATAATCCAGCGCGACTATAATTTTAGAATCTGCTACTTTAGAATCTGCCATTTTTAAATCAATATTTTTATTTTGCATTATTTTTCTTAATAGTCATTTCGCGGCTTAACCCCTCGCTAGGTTCTGCAGGTAACGATTCCCAAGCATTACAGGCTGGGCATTGCCAGTGATGCTGTTTAGCACGAAAGCCGCACTGATTACAATGATAAGCAGCGCGGTTGCCAATGGCATTGCGTACCGTTTGTTGCATGAGTTGAATATCTTGATTGTTACTCTGTTTTTTTGCTACCGTTGTAGTCTCGTCCGCCATGGCGCGAGCTTGCAAAAGCTGGTCTAGCGTGGTGAGGTTAGGCTGGCGTATTAGCTCGTTTCTAGCTAGTTTTGCGGCTTTTTCTGCGCCTTCTTCAACTAGGGTGGCTTCATACAGGGCTGACATTAGCGAAGGCAGTTTGTAGGTTTCTAAATACGCGTTAAGTTGCGTTAAACCTTGTTTTAATTGATCCTGTGCACGATAGCTTTTAAGCATTTTATTTGCAATCAAACCCAAATATTCTGGTTGCTGAAACTCGATGCGCTTCCAATGCGAAATCGCGGCTTGATGCGCGCCAGTGCTTGCCTCTAGGTCACCCAGTAACACATTAGCACGCACACAATTTTTGTTGGAGTCTAAAGCCTTATGCAGTTGGTTGCGCGCGGAATCTAATTTTTGCGTAATAATGTCGTTCATGGCTAATTCACAATAGTATTGTGCAATTTGGATTCTAAATGACACGCCAGATAAGCGTTCTAGCTCGGTAGCAGTTTCAATGGCGCGCATCCATTCGCGCTCGCGTACATAAATTTCTAGCAGCGCATGCAGTGCAGGTTGCCGATAACGTGTGTCGTTTAAGCCCTTAAATAGCTCTTCTGCGCGGTCATACAAACCTGCTTTCAAGTAATCCTGAGCCAACTCCGCTTTGACTGCGCTTCTTTGGTTGTCTGTGAGCTCTTTTTTATCTAGCAAGTTCAAGTGCATATTAATGGCGCGCTCGGTTTCGCCAGTACGCCTAAATAAGCTCCCTAGCGCAAAATGCAACTCCAGAGAATCGGTATTGGCTTGCACGGCTTCAGAAAAAGCCTCAACCGCTTTATCGTGTTGATCGCTAATGAGGAAATTTAAACCCTTAAAGTAAGCCGCTGGTAGCGCGGTAGATTCAGCAATCAACTGTTTAATATCAACTCGTGCGGCTATCCAGCCCAGCGTAAAAAACAGCGGTAGCACTAACAACCACCAATACTCAAATTCAATCGTCATGTTTCTCTCTAATTTTTTAATCGACTTATTAATAAATCTTGTTTTAATAAATCTTAATTTTCACAGCCTTATTTTACCTAAGCTTGAGAGGAGTAGCTAATCATTATAAGTAAGTTGAAAATTAGGTCAGAAAAAATTTAAAAAAAAAGCGCAATTTCTTGCGCTTTTTTTGATTGGTACAAAATATTAACTAGAAAGTCTTAATTAACAGACTTAATCAACCGTCTTAACAAAAGTTCTTAGTCAAGATTCTTACTCTAGACTCTTAGCTAACATCTACGCGGTCACGCAACTCTTTGCCCGCTTTAAAGTGTGGTACATGCTTAGCAGGCACTTGCACTTTACTGCCAGTTTTGGGGTTACGACCTAAACGCGGCGGACGGTAATTTAAACTAAAGCTACCAAAGCCACGTATTTCGATGCGTTCACCAGTCGATAAATTATCGGTCATCGCATCTAAAATGGCTTTAACTGATAATTCAGCGTCTTTCACCACCAGCTGTGGAAAGCGCTCGGCTAGTAAATTAATGAGTTCAGATTTTGTCATGGCTTATAGTTGCCTTTGGTTTAACTTATATTGAGACGATTGTTATTACGTTGTTGCTTACTTCTTACTATCCATTTTAGCTTTTAATAAAGCGCCAAGATTGGTTGTACCCGCAGCTGCTGCATTTTCTTCGGCTTTTGAGCTTGAATCTTCAGCTTTAGTTTTTGCAGATTTTGCTTTTGGCTTAGCACCTTTATCTTCTGATGACGATAGTGAAGGAGTTGCACCTGATGGGTCTTGAGTTAATTGTTTCACACCCAAAGAAATACGCTCTTTTTCTACATCAATGGCTAAAATAACGGCTTGTAACTCATCCCCTTTTTTGAAGTTACGAATCGCTTCTTCGCCAGTTTGTGTCCAAGATAAATCAGACAAATGTACTAAACCATCGATACCGCCTGGCAACCCAATAAACACGCCAAAGTCGGTAATTGATTTGATTTGACCAGCCACTTTATCATCTTTGTGATGTGTTGCAGAGAAATCATCCCAAGGGTTAGCTTTACATTGTTTCATGCCGAGTGATAAACGACGACGTTCTTCGTCAATCTCTAAAATCATCACTTCTACTTTGTCGCCCAATTGTGCAATTTTGCCTGGATGAATGTTTTTGTTGGTCCAATCCATTTCTGAAACGTGCACTAAACCTTCAATACCCGGCTCTACTTCAACAAACGCGCCGTAGTCGGTTAAATTAGACACTTTACCGAATAAGCGT
>JANMOP010000094.1:0-14233 GCA_031369365.1 Methylotenera sp. | reverse complement strand
TGTTCAACGAATTGTATGGCTTGCATTATACCTTGTAGCTTGCAGGTGCTAGTTTCTGTTAAGCTTTCACTTTTCAAATTTGCAAAGTTTTATCATGGCTCAATATGTAATGTCTATGCTGCGCGTCAGCAAAATCGTCCCGCCTAAAAAAACCATTATTAAAGATATTTCTTTATCGTTTTTCCCAGGCGCCAAAATTGGTTTGCTCGGCTTAAATGGCTCGGGTAAATCGACAGTGCTGCGCATTATGGCGGGTGCGGATAAAGAGTTTGAAGGCGAAGTGCAATGGCAGCCTAATATGACGATTGGTTATTTGCCGCAAGAGCCGCAGCTAGATGCCAACAAAACGGTGCGTGAAGAAGTAGAAAGTGGCATGGGCGAGGTGATGCAAGCGCAAGCCATGCTAGAGGCGGTTTATGCGGCCTATGCTGAGCCTGATGCCGATTTTGACAAGCTGGCAGAAGAACAAGCAAAGTGGGAAAACATTATTGCGGCTAGTGGATCAGACTTAAGCACGCAGTTAGAAATTGCGGCCGATGCGTTACGCTTGCCGCCGTGGGATGCGAAAATCGGCCCGCTATCTGGCGGTGAAAAACGCCGCGTGGCATTGTGCAAACTGTTGCTTTCTAAGCCTGATATGCTTTTATTGGATGAGCCAACCAACCATTTGGATGCAGAATCGGTGGAATGGCTAGAGCAATATTTGGTGCGCTTCCCCGGCACGGTGGTAGCCGTTACGCATGATAGATACTTCCTCGATAACGCCGCCGAATGGATTTTAGAGCTAGATCGCGGCCATGGTATCCCGTGGAAAGGTAATTATTCAAGCTGGTTAGACCAAAAACAAGCGCGCCTGGCCTTGGAGGAAACGCAAGAATCATCACGCCGCAAAGCCTTAAATACCGAGCTGGAATGGGTACGCCAAAACCCAAAAGCGCGCCAAGCCAAAAGCAAATCACGCATTGCACGCTACGAAGAGCTAGCCAGTGCAGAATACCAAAAACGCAATGAAACGCAGGAAATTTTTATCCCCGCTGGTGAGCGCTTAGGCGACCAAGTGATTGAATTTAATGGCGTTACCAAAGCCTTTAAAGATAGATTGCTGATGGATAATTTGAGTTTCAGCGTGCCTGCAGGCGCGATTGTCGGCATTATCGGCCCAAATGGTGCAGGTAAATCGACGCTATTTAAAATGCTGATGGGGCTAGAAAAACCTGACAGTGGCGAGGTAAATATTGGACAAACCGTTAAGCTGGCTTATGTTGACCAAAGTCGCGATGATTTAGGTAATACCAAAACTGTATTTGAAGAAATTGCAAACGGCTCGGATATTTTAAACGTAGGCAAATACGAAACACCTTCAAGAGCTTACATTGGACGATTTAACTTTAAAGGCGGCGACCAACAAAAAATCGTTGGCCAACTTTCAGGCGGCGAGCGCGGGCGCTTGCACTTAGCCAAAACACTCATCTCGGGCGGCAATGTTTTGTTACTAGATGAACCCTCAAACGATTTGGATATTGAAACCTTGCGTGCGTTAGAAGACGCGCTGTTGGAGTTTGCAGGCTGCGTATTGGTGATTTCGCATGATAGATGGTTTTTGGATAGAATCGCCACGCATATTTTAGCGGCGGAAGGTGAATCTCAATGGACGTTTTTTAACGGCAATTATCAAGAGTATGAGGCCGATAAACGTAAACGTTTGGGTGAGGAAGGCGCGAAACCGAAGCGGATTCGCTATAAACCAATTACGAGATAAAATCCAACTAGTGTCATTGCGAGCGTAGCGCGGCAATCTATTTTCTAACGTCATCACAAATCATGGATTGCCACGCTGCGCTCGCAATGACGGCTTAAAGAAGTTACAGCCAATCCCAATCAATGCGCTTTTTATGCGGCGCGTTTTTCATGAGTTTATCCCATAAACGTGGTGGTGTTAAGCGCATAATTCTTGCAATAACGCCCATTTGCCAAGGGATAATTTTAAAGCGCACTTTGTTTTCTACCGCATCTACAAATTGTCTGGCAAACACATCGGCATCCATTAAAAATGGCATTTTGTACTGGTTTTGTTCGGTCATGGGTGTGCGCACATAACCTGGCGCAATGGTGGAAACATGAATATTAAAGTGTTGCATTTCGGCACGCAGGCTTTCGCAATAGCTAATCACTGCGGCTTTGCTAGCGCTATATGCGCCGCTGCCAGGTATGCCGCGTATGCCAGCACAACTTGCCACGCCAACTAATTGTGCAGTTTGGCCTTGTTTTGCAGCTTTTTTCATAGGCTCAATAAATGGCTGAAATGTATGCACCATGCCCATCACGTTAATATCAAAAATCGCTTGAAAAGCAGCGATGTCTTCTTTTAGCTCGGTAAGCGTACCACGGCTAACGCCCGCATTACTGATGACAATATTGGGCGCGCCAAAACGTGTTATAAAATCTTGCGCGGCAGCTTCTAACGCAGTCGCATCGCGCACGTCTAGCGGATAAATTACGCAGGTGATTTTGTATTGATTATGTAGTTCAGTGGCAATTTGTTGTAAGTGCTCACTTCGCCTAGAAACTAGGCCAATAATAGCGCCTGTGTCAGCAAATCGTTTTGCGTATTCGTGCGTGAGTGCGTTGCCAATGCCGCTAGAAGCGCCTGTGATGAATATTTTAAAGATTTTTTTCATAGCTAGAATAGTAACTTAGAAGACTTGTTTAAGAAATAAAAAACCCGCTGAATTAGGATTCAGCGGGTTGCTGGTGATGGTTTAACTTAGTCTGCCTTGCTTATTTAACCTTGCTTGGCAAAGCTACTTTTTTCGGCAAAACTTTAGCTGCGGTCTTCACTGCAGATTTAGCAGGTTTTTTTGCCGTAGTTACTTTTTTGCCGTTTTAGCCTTGTCTGCGCGCACGTTACCAATAATATAATCAGCCGTTTTTAAAGCTTGTTCGTTACCGCCCGCCATAGTGCTAGAGGTAATATATTTACCATCGATTATTAGACTAGGTACACCAGTTGCGCCAGAATTGCGAAAAACGAGTGCCGCGCGATTTAGGCTGGTATTAATAGTGAACGACTTAAACGCTTGTTCCACTTTTAATTTATCTAAACCACTCTGCAAAGTAACCCATTCAATCGCAGCTTTTTCATTGGTTGGGTCTAAGGCCTTAGTTTTATGAATCGCTTCAAACAATTTTGTATGCAATTTTTCACTAACGCCTAAAGTTTCCATGGCGTAAAACGTTTTAGCCATTGGCGCCCAGCTAGGGTTTGGCAAACCTGGTACACGTTTAAAATAAACGTCGCTAGGCAACTTTTTTACCCATGCATTCAGCGGTGCATCCATACTATAACAGTGTGAGCAGCCGTACCAAAAAATCTCCGCCACTTCAATTTTGGCGGCATTATCAGTAGCGATTGGCTGTGTAACTGCTTCAAATGCTGTGCCTATTTTCGGGGCTTCGGCAAAGGCTGGCGTGCTCATGACTATCGTGCTGAGTGACAACATTAAAATGACAAGACTTTTTGTAATACTGGTTTTCATTATTGATTCCTTATTTCTTTCTAAAAAATAGTAAATTTAAGCTATTAACGTGAGTTGACCCTAAAAGATGACAACTAATTCAACTTGGTTATTAACTCGCCTAGCCAGGCTTCATTTCGGTATGTACTTTGATTAAATCCGTGTTAAAGCCGTTTGTGGTGAGATCGCC
Source organism: Methylotenera sp. (assembly GCA_031369365.1). Classification (GTDB taxonomy): domain Bacteria; phylum Pseudomonadota; class Gammaproteobacteria; order Burkholderiales; family Methylophilaceae; genus Methylotenera_A. The sequence continues at coordinate 10,528 of JANMOP010000094.1, read as the reverse complement.
ACGAATTTTATTAATTTGCTCAAGATCGTTGAGCGGCCCCACGCGCACACGGTGCCAAACGCCTTTTTCGGGAATCGTCGCCGTTTGTACCACCGCCTCAAAGCCTTGCAAAGCCAGCTTGGCCTTCATGTTATCAGCATCAGCTTCGTTTTGAAACGCGCCTATTTGCAAGAAATAATTGTCTTTTTTAATCGAGCTTTCTTTTACTTCTTGCTCGGTGACGGTGCTCTCGGTTTCGGGCAAAATCGTATAAAAATCAAACTTGTTATCAATCTTCGGGTTATTAGCGCTCTCTTCACTGGGCAATATGGTTTCTTCAGAGGCGTTATTCTTAGACAGCTTTTCTGAGAGCTTTTCTGATAGATTTTCTAGCGCTGGCTCTTTCACTTTGCTGGCGGCAAATGGGCTATCAGCACCTTTAAGATACATGGTTAACCCAACAGATAAGCCAACACCCAATAACAAGCCTACTAATAAGCCTGTGAAAAATGCACTGCCTTTGCTACTGTTGCTGGTTCTTGGTGAGGTTGGTTTGTAATCTCTACTCATGCGTTTAATCCTTTACATCTTGCTAGGCGCATTCACACCCAGTAAATTTAAACCATTTTTAAGCACTTGCTGTGTGGCGGCAATTAAAGCCATTCGCGCTAATTTAGTTGGCTCGTCATCTACCAAAAACTTTGTATCATTATAATAGCTGTGTAAATCTGCTGCACATTCTTTTAAATAATTGGCGACTGTGTGTGGTGCTAATTCTGTGCCTGCGTTGCTTACAATTTCGGGAAACTCGCTTAAACGTTGCATCAGTTTAGTCTCGTTTGGCATGGTAAGCGGGCTTAAGTTCACGGCCTTTAGCGTAGCAACATCACCCGCCCATTGCCCCAGCACGCTGCAAATACGGGCGTGTGCATATTGAATATAATACACAGGGTTATCGTTGGTTTGTGCACGTGCTAAGTCAATATCAAAAATTAATTGTGAATCTGAACGCCGCGCGGCCAAAAAATAGCGCGTGGCATCGCAACCCACTTCGTCAATCAAATCGCGCAAAGTCACATAACTACCAGCGCGTTTGCTTAGTTTCACTTCCTCGCCGCCGCGCATCACCGTCACCATTTGGTGCAATACGTAATCTGGCCAGCCTTTTGGAATGCCTACATTTAAGGCTTGCAAACCAGCACGCACGCGGGTTATGGTGCTGTGGTGATCTGCGCCCTGCTCGTTAATTACGCGCTTAAAACCGCGATTCCATTTATCCAAGTGATACGCCACATCGGGCACAAAATAAGTGTAGCCGCCGTCACTTTTACGCATCACGCGGTCTTTATCGTCGCCAAAATCAGTGGTTTTTAGCCACAGCGCATCGCCGTCTTCATAGGTATGACCGCTTGCAACTAGGCTTTGTACGGTGTTTTCAACCTTGCCTGTGCTATATAGCGCGCTTTCTAGCGAAAACACATCAAACTTGATTTGAAATGCTTTTAAATCTAAATCTTGCTCATGACGCAAATAGGCTACCGCAAAAGTACGCACCGCATCAGCGTCATTCACATCGCCGCTGGCGGTGACCCTTATATCGTCTGCCGTCACCGTTTCTTTGGCTAAAAATGCTTGGGCAATATCCATAATATAATCGCCGCGATAACCATTTTCGGGAAAGCTCGCATCATCCACAGCAACGCCATTACAACGCGCTTGCACAGAAATCACCAAGTTTTCAATCTGTGCGCCCGCGTCGTTATAATAAAACTCGCGCGTTACATCCCAACCGTTCGCATCCAGCAGCCGTGCTAGGCAATCGCCCACCGCCGCACCGCGCCCGTGACCCACATGCAGTGGGCCTGTGGGGTTGGCAGACACAAATTCCACCTGAACCTTCACATTTTTGCCTGAACCATTACGCCCAAATTGCTCGCCTGCGGTCAAAATTTCGCTAATCACAGTTTGCTGCGATTGCGCGTTTAAAAAGAAATTAATAAAGCCCGCACCCGCAATTTCCACTTTGGCGATATACTCACTTTTAGGCAGCGTAGCAATTAAGGCCTTAGCAATCGCACGCGGATTTTGACGCAGCGGTTTAGCCAACATCATGGCAAGATTGCTAGAAAAATCGCCATGTTCAGCCGATTTTGGGCGCTCGAGTGTAATCGTCGTTTGTGCAGAATCCGCACCAATACTGCTGGCAGCGTGGCTAAGTAAATCGGTGATGTGAGCTTTCAAGGTAGATTCATTTTTATAAAAACAGTATTTTAACTCAAGTGAGAGTTTTAAACTAAGTTGGGTATTTCAAACCATGATGTCATTATTTAAGCCGTTTAACCGTTCATCTGCGGAAGTTAAAGGAATAATTGAACAAGTATTGGACGGGGTAATGGATTGCCGCGACTGGGATAATTTTATCTCAATACCAATTAAGGGCAATCCAGAGATGGAATCAGTGCGAGTTACGTGTGAGGCACTCTCAGCTGAAGAGATTCTTGAGTCTTCAGGTATCGTTCGTCATTCAGAAATAGCTCGTCAAGAGCTAATACAAATTTTGTTAAAATTACAAAGCCTCAAATAATCTAAATTTATGTCGCAGATTGTCCTCAATATCGCGCTCGATGTGCCGCTTAATCGTACTTTTGATTATTTAAGCGGTGATTTTGCAGCAAAAATTGGCAGTCGCGTAGTCGTGCCGTTCGCGGGGCGCAGCTTGGTGGGCGTGGTGGTTGGTATTTCACACACTTCCGATTTTACGATTGAAAAATTAAAAGCGGTGAGTCATGTGTTTGATGACATGGTGTTTAATGCAGAAAATTTAAAGCTGCTTAAATTTTGTGCCGATTATTATCACTATCCGCTCGGCCAAGCGCTAATTTCTGCGCTGCCGCTGCGTTTGCGGCAACTTAAGCCTGCGGTTTCGCGCAAGGCGTTTGCCTATTCGTTAGTTGCAGATGCCAGTTTGAATGAAAAGCTAAGTCAAATTACTGCCAAAAAAGTGCTTTTGCATCGTATTATCGCTGCCCTGCGTGCCGCACCAATGCTAGGGTCTGCCGAGTTGGCTTTTATATCCTCAAGTTGGAAAAAAGCGATTTTAGAACTTAAAAGTTTGGGCTTGGTGGCTGAACATGAAGTGCTGGCGATTAAGGCTTCTATGCCAAGCTCGAATGTTGAGCCAACTTTAAATAGTGAGCAAACACAGGCGATTTCAGAGGTGTTAGCGCTCACTCACCATTTTAAACCGTGGTTGTTGCATGGCATTACGGGCAGCGGCAAAACTGAGGTTTACATACAAATTTTGCGACAAATTTTGCAAAATCCACAATCGCAAGTTTTGGTATTAGTGCCAGAAATCAACCTTACGCCGCAGCTGGAAGCACGCTTTAGAAGCCGCTTAAGCCAATATCCATTAGTGACTTTGCACAGTAATTTAAGCGAGAGTGAGCGTTTGCAAAATTGGCTGGCAGCCAGCTCTGGTGCGGCTAAAATCGTCATCGGTACGCGTTTAAGCGTGTTTACGCCGATGCCGCATTTGAAAATGATTGTGATGGATGAAGAACACGATGGCAGCTACAAACAACAAGACAGCATGCGCTACCACGCGCGCGATGTGGCGATGGTGCGCGCCAAGCAGCTGAATATTCCGATAATTTTAGGTAGCGCGACGCCTAGTTTAGAAACTTGGTTTAACGCACAAAAAGGCCAATACGGCTTGCTTTCATTGAACAAACGTGCGGTAGAAAACGCTAGGCTGCCGAATATTTTTTGCATTGATACTGCAAAATCGCCGACTGAAAATGGTCTTTCACCCATACTGGTAAAAGCTTTGCGCGAGCGTTTAAGCCGACGCGAACAAAGTTTATTGTTTATCAATCGGCGTGGTTACGCGCCCGTGCTGCATTGCAACGCTTGCCAATGGATTGCGCCGTGCATGCGATGTTCGGCCAAATTAGTCGTGCATTTAAGCCAAAAACGGCTCAAGTGCCACCATTGCGGGCATGAGCAGAAAATCCCCTTGCAATGCCCAAGCTGTGGCAATGCCGATTTGCACCCAACTGGGCATGGCACGCAACGTTTAGAGCAAACCTTGCAAGCCTTGCTGCCAAGTGCACGTATCGTCCGCGTTGACCGCGACAGTATGCGCAATAAAGACGCGCTTACCCAAGTATTAACCCAAGTGCATCAGCAAGAAATTGATATTTTAGTAGGCACGCAAATGCTGGCTAAAGGCCATGATTTCCCACATTTAACGCTAGTCGGGGTGATAGATACTGATAGCGCGCTGTACAGCCCCGATTTTCGCGCCAGCGAGCGCTTGTTTGCACAGTTGATGCAGGTTTCAGGCCGCGCTGGTCGTGCTGACAAAGCGGGTGAAGTGCTTATACAAACGGCGTTTCCGCAACATGCCTTATTTCAAGCGCTGCGCGCGCAAGATTACGTGACTTATGCCAACGAAATTTTGCAAGAACGCACCACCATGCAATACCCGCCCACCAGCTATTTCGCGCTATTGCGAGCAGAGGCGAATGATTACGCCCAAGTACAACAATTTTTAAATGCGGCTGCAAACCTGGCGCGTGCGCTAAAAAAAGAGGTGATGATTTTTGATATGGTACGTCCACAAATGGAGCGCCTAAAAGGCATGGAACGTGGTCAGCTATTGCTGCAAGCGGGCAGCCGCGCGGCGTTGCAACGACTTTTAAAGCCATGGATGACACAAATTCACGATTTACCACTCGCCAAAAAAGTACGCTGGAGCTTGGATATTGACCCGCTAGAGTTTTAAACTCCCCAAGCCTGCACGTAAATACTTACCGAAATTTTTTACTTATCCAAAATCTGCCAAGAAAATACTGTAGGTCGCTAAATTAACAAAGCCATTTTCCGAAGCCGAGGTAAATGCGTCAGCACGGTTTGAATTTGATTGTATGGTGCAATATTGCCGTCATTGCGAGCAAAGCGAAGCAATCCGTGTCACATAAAACCGAAAAACTGGATTGCCACGCTACGCTCGCAATGACGGCAGATAATGGATTGCCACGTCGTTTCACTCCTCGCAATGACAGGTGGAAAATGAAAATGGATTATCTATAGAAGCGAATGCGGTACTAAATGCAGGTTGCACTTTATGGCAGGCATACTTTGCCCATCCCGATGTACGCAATGTGTGCGATGCGTTTAAATTGAACCGCCCAGATGTGGTTGCTACCAAATCCGCAATGCATTAAAAGCACGTAACGCCAGCGGCGATTTTACGCCTGTGAGTTTTGCCCAATTTGAAGTGGCTTATAAAACCTTAGGCGATAAATTACGCCCGCAAGCCTATACGCTAGGTTTTTGCGCTAGACCTCGCTAATTGATGATGTAGTTTGCACATCAATACTCAACCTAACTAAAAACCAAGTAAAATATTGTTTTACGCAAAATATGTAGATTGCGGCTGTAGTTCAATGGTAGAACGCTAGCTTCCCAAGCTTGATATACGGGTTCGATTCCCGCCAGCCGCTCCACGTGAGAATTTAAGAGAATTGAGGAAAGATTTAGCATGACACAAACGCCACCAGTAGTTTTAACCTTTGCCGCCACCGACCCTAGTGGTGGCGCGGGTTTGCAGGCCGATATTCTGGCGCTGGCCAGTATTGGCTGTCATCCACTTTCTGTAGTTACTGCGATTACCGTGCAAGATACGGTGGGCGTGGAGTCTGTGATGGCGCTGGATGCCGATTGGATTAATGACCAAGCGCGCGCCATTTTAGAGGATGTGCAAGTTTCTGCTTTTAAACTTGGGCTTTTGGGCAGCGTTGAAAATATTGCGGTGATTGCCGAAATTATGGCCGATTACCCAGACGTACCCCTGCTGATTGACCCGATTTTAACCTCTGGTCGTGGTGATGAGCTGACCAATGAAGATATGCAGGCTGCCATGTGCGATTTGCTGTTTCCGCAAGCTACGCTGATTACGCCCAACAGCTTAGAGGCGCGCCGCTTGGCGTTCTACGATGAGGCCGATGAAATTCTGCACACTTCGCTAGATGAATCCGCCATGCGTTTGCTGGAAATGGGCTGCGAATATGTGTTGATTACGGGTACGCATGAACGCAGTAATGACGTGGTTAATTCGCTTTATGGTAGCAACGCATCGGGTGCGGGTGGTTTGATAAAAGCCTATCATTGGGAGCGATTGGCAGGTAGCTATCATGGCTCTGGCTGCACGTTGACTAGCGCGATTGCAGCCTGCTTAGCGCACGGTTTGAGTATGGAGGAAGCGATTCAAGAAGCGCAAGAATACACTTGGCAAACACTTAAAAACGCTTTTCGCCCAGGCATGGGGCAGTTTATTCCAGATCGCTTTTTTTGGGCGCGCGATGAAGATGATGCGGATGAAGAAAAAGCTTCATCAATACAACATTAATGTCTTACTCAGCTAGTGGTTTGTATGCGATAACGCCCGATATTGCTGATACTAATTTATTGTTGTCAAAAGTAGAAGCCGCCCTACAAGGCGGCATCAATATGCTGCAATATCGCAACAAAACCGCCAACCACAAGCTGCAAACCCAACAAGCGCGCCAGTTATTGCCAATGTGCAGACACTATAACGTACCGCTCATTATAAACGACTCGGTAAAGCTATGTTTAACCTTAGATGCAGATGGCGTACATTTGGGCGCAGATGACGGCAACTTATCCGAAGTTAGAGCAAGAATCGGCAAAGACAAAATTTTAGGCGCATCCTGCTACAACCGTTTCGACTTGGCTCTGGAAGCGGAAAAGCAAGGCGCAAGCTATGTGGCTTTTGGCGCTTGTTACTCTTCCAGTACAAAGCCCAATGCGCCTATGGCGGGTTTAGATTTATTTACACGCGCCAAAACTGAGCTTGCAGTACCTTGCGTTGCTATTGGCGGCATTGCACTTGAAAATGCAGCTAAGCTAATTGAAAGTGGCGCAGATGCCGTTGCGGTGATTAGTGCCTTGTTTAATGCAGCAGATATTGCTAAAACAAGTCAACAATTTATTCAACTGATTCAAGCAGCCAAAATCTAATTCAAAACAGTATATCCTCTGCAACCCGCGTGATACAAGGTTAATCATGAAGTGAGTTTGAGAAAAGAGGGTTCTAGGTAATTGCTTAAAAAGCGCATCAGTTCGCTAGCCCTGCCAGTTTCTTAAGTTCTGCACTGACTTTTTTAGCAAGATTTTTTGCGCTACTGGAGGTGGTGTTTTGTTCCAGCCAAGAGCCTTCCATTTGAACATAAGCGGTAAACGCCTTACGTTTTGTCTTAACATCTACCAACAAAAGTCTTGGGTAAACGAACAGGTAGGTTGGCTTCATAGCAACGCCTATCAGAATGTAATCGGCACCGCTACCTTCAGCCAAGCTGGCCGCAATATCGGTGTGATCAAATAGGTAAGTAGCTGATTGCTCTGCCGAAATCGCTTTGATCTTGTCATTAACTGGCACAATCTCTACGCCATCATCAACTAATTTCTGTTTAAAAGCGACGTTAAAATAAGCAATACGCGCCAATTCTTCAGGCGGGTTGGGCAAGTCGGTCAGGTCGTTAAGCGGAAAATCTAACACCATGACTTTGCCGATTGAGGGAGTGGCCGTGGGTAAGGCTGTAGCGGGATTAACAACGGGTTCAGCTGAGGTTTGTTTAGTGATTACTGGTGCGGCAGCTGCTGACTCAGCGGCAGTTGAAGCTACCGCTGGCTTCGCCGTTGTTGATCCAGCACAACCAGATAGAGAGGTTAAGCTAACGAGACTTATAAGACAAATCATTTTTAGCATTAAATTTTTCACGGGTAAATCCTTTGGGTGAAATTATTAAAATAGAGTCAATTATCGCCAGCGATTAGCATAACCACTATACAGTACAGTATAGTGGCGTGTAGTTAAGTTTGCAAGTGCGCATACTGACGCTAATTGTGCCGCGTGCTCCACATTAAACATAACACTCTGATAAAATGCTAACTAATCTCTATTAGTTGACCAACCTCATGACTTCGCAAAATCAAATTCTTTTCGACAAATCTCTAGCACTTATTCCAGGTGGCGTTAATTCGCCTGTGCGCGCGTTTCGTAGCGTGGGCGGTACGCCAATTTTCTTTAAAAAAGGCCTAGGTTCTAAGCTGTGGGATGTGGATGGTAAAGAATATATAGATTATATCAACTCGTGGGGACCGATGATTGTTGGCCACGCGCATCCTGAAGTCATCGCGGCGGTGCAAGCGGCGGCGGCAAATAGCTTGTCATTTGGCGCACCGACTGGTTTAGAGTTGGAAATGGCCGAGCTCATCAATAAACTGGTTCCCAGCATGGAGCAAGTGCGCTTAAACAGCAGCGGCACCGAGGCAACCATGAGTGCAATTCGCACCGCGCGTGGCTTTACGGGGCGCGATAAAATTGTGAAATTTGAAGGTTGCTACCACGGCCATTCGGATGGTTTGCTAGTAAAAGCGGGTTCTGGCTTGCTAACTTTTAACGATTCAAACTCTAAAGGTGTGCCTGATTCGGCGGGCGTTCCAGCGAGTGTGGCTGCTCACACTTTAACTTTGGAATACAATAATACGCAACAGTTACAAGATTTGTTCGACAAAATGGGCGATGAAATTGCCTGTGTAATTATCGAACCAGTGGTGGGCAATATGAACTTAATTGTGCCAAAAATGGAGTTTTTACAAACGTTACGTGCGCTATGTACCCAACACGGTGCGGTGCTGATTTTTGATGAAGTAATGACAGGTTTTCGCGTGGCTTTGGGCGGCGCACAAGCTTTGTACAACATTAAACCAGATATGACTACGTTAGGTAAGGTCATCGGCGGCGGCTTGCCTGTGGGTGCGTTTGGTGGTCGCAAAGATATTATGCAATGCTTGGCACCTGTGGGCAAAGTGTATCAGGCTGGTACGCTGTCAGGCAATCCTGTGGCGGTTTCTGCGGGTTTGGCAACACTTAAAATTATTCAAGAAAATGGCTTTCACGATAAGTTGACAACGCAAACCAAAAAACTCATGGATGGCATGATACAAGCCGCCAGACAAGCAGGCGTGCCCTTTAACGCGCAAAACGTGGGCGGCATGTTTGGCCTGTATTTTATGGAAAACTGCCCTAGTTCGTACGCAGAAATGATGCAATCCAACAAAGATCACTTCAACAAGTTTTTTCACAGCATGCTTGATAGCGGCATCTACCTTGGCCCATCAGCTTTCGAGGCAGGTTTTGTATCGGCCGCGCATAGCGATGCAGATATTGCGGTGACAATAGAGGCGGCGAAAAAAGCGTTTGCAAATTTAACTTAACTTAAACTTAATTCATTTTAGTGAATCATCTGCGGTCTAACATGTTGAGCTGAAGGTTGGTTGTTGGCATCATTATTGGCCGTAATATGCCCAAGCTGCAAACTGGCTTTCATCATCACATTAGCGATGCGCTGAATTATATCTGGGCAAAGCCGCACAGAAATCGCACCAATTTCCAACTCTACTACTTGGCAATCTTGGCAATAGATTAGGCGCACACCGCACGAATTTGCCAACTCTATTTTTTCGCAAACAGCGTCATTCATGGAGTTATTTTGGTTAAATTTGTTTAGCATCACAGCTCCTATACTGATATGAAAAGTAATTTACATGTAAATGATAATCATTATCATTTGAATTGTCAATTAACGTTTGTTATATAAAATAGCTCAGCAAGAAACAATAACTTGGTATTTCTTCTATAAATCTAAGGTCAAATGCACGCCATATGATTGAAATTACGACGATTTAACGTTATTATTGTAGGTTCCGCTAAAAATTTTGTACGTGACTGCATATGCAAGTAAAACAAGCAATAATACAACCACCAGTAAACCAAGGTTTATATAACAAACGCAACGAAAAAGACGCTTGTGGCGTGGGCTTTGTGGCGCATATTAAGGGCAAAAAAAGCCACGAGATTATTGCACAAGGTTTAACACTTTTAACTAATCTAACCCACCGTGGCGCGACAGGTTACGACCATAAACTGGGCGATGGCGCGGGTTTGCTCATGCAAATGCCCGATGCATTTATGCGTGGCGAGGCGGCAAAGCTCAATATTAATCTTCCAGAAGCGGGTAAATACGCGGTGGGCAATCTATTTTTGCCGCAAATTGCTGAAAATCGTGCCGTAGTTGAGGCGTTGATCGCAAAAATTATTGTAGAAGAAAATCAAACCTGCTTAGGCTGGCGCGATGTGCCAGTGGATAACAGTAATATCGCGGAGGCAGCACGCGATGTAGAGCCTTGTATGCGTCAAGTATTTGTTGGCAGCCAAGCGGCAGACCAAAATGCATTTGAACGTAAATGTTTTGTAATTCGCAAACGCATCGAACACGCCGTGACAGCGCTTAATTTAAAAGACCATGCTGCGTTTTACGTGCCTTCATTTTCTAGCAGAACTATCGTCTATAAAGGCATGTTGCTGGCCAACGAAGTGGGCGTTTACTTTCGTGATTTGGTTGATGAGAGCGTAGTTTCTGCACTAGCATTGGTGCATCAACGTTTTTCTACCAATACT
>JANMOP010000087.1:0-39545 GCA_031369365.1 Methylotenera sp. | reverse complement strand
TTGTGCGATTTTAGCAAACTGTAAAAAGTAATCAGGGAAAGTTTTATTCACACATTTTGGGTCGTTAATGGTGATCGGCACGCCGCCTAATGAAACCAGTGAAAAACACATCGCCATGCGATGGTCGTCGTAGGTGTCAATTACTGCATTCGGTATAAGCTGGGCGGGCGGCGTGATTTTAATATAGTCAGCACCTTCCTCTACAATCGCGCCCACTTTGCGTAGTTCAGTTGCCATGGCAGCGATGCGGTCAGTTTCTTTCACGCGCCAACTGGCGATGTTGCGCAAAGTTGTTGTGCCATCGGCAAATAAAGCCATGATGGCAAGCGTCATGGCGGCATCGGGGATGTGGTTGCAGTCCAAGTCGATGGCTTGGAGTTTAGAAGCTCTGAAAGCCAAAATGTGATTCTCACTGGAATCTATAAATCCTCCCATCATGCGTACCGCTTCGGCAAAATGGATATCGCCTTGAAGACTGTGTTTTCCAACGCCAGTTACAATAACCTGACCAGCTATTGCTCCAGCAGCTAAGAAATATGAGGCGCTTGAGGCATCACCTTCCACAGTGATAATAAGCTGGTTTTCATAACAATTGTAGTCTGGAATGGTGAAACGTTGCCATCCTTCGCGTTGAACTCGAACGCCAAATTCAGCCATTAGATTCAGCGTCAATTCGATATAAGGGGTAGAAATTAATTCGCCAATTGGCTCAATTGTTGCGATTTTTCTAGTGAGTGGTAACGCCATTAACAATGCAGTCAAAAACTGGCTTGAAACATTACCACGAATTTTAATCGGTTGGCTCACATCAATTTTTGCAGGTGAAATTTTGAGTGGCGGAAATCCTTCATTTCCCAAGTATTCAATATTCGCACCAATTTGGCGTAGTGCATCCACCAAATCTTTAATCGGTCGCTCGTGCATACGCGGTACGCCAGAAAGCGTGTAATGCCCGCCAGATAGAGCCAGCACAGCAGTAAGTGGACGAAAAGCGGTGCCTGCATTGCCTAAAAAAAGTTCCGCATTTTTATTGGGGAAGTTTCCGCTACAGCCGTAGATACGCCAATTTGTTTCGCTCAACTTTTCTAGCTTCACGCCCAATTTTTCTAACGCTTCTAGCATTCTTGCGGTATCGTCAGAAACCAACAAATCGCGAACTTCAATATTACCTTCGCCTAGCGCAGCCAACAATAAGGTGCGGTTTGAAATACTTTTTGAGCCAGGTAGTTTTACCGTGCCCTCAGCGCGGTGTGCGGCGGGAAGAGTGAGTTGTTCCATTGTGTCTAATAAATTCTATATAGTTATTATGATTTGTATGTCATTGCGAGCGTAGCGCGGCAATCCATGAAAATTTACTTAAGTTTGGACTGCCGCGCTGCACTCGCAATGACGGGTTTTTATTTTTTACCGTTCGCCCAAGCATTACGCGCCACACTGGCACGCTCAAATAAAGCTTGCAAGCCAGCACCATCTTCATTCTCCAGCAATTTTGTTAATTGTTTTAATTCTGTTTGGTATGCGCTTAACTCGTTTAGTAATGCAAGCTTGTTGGCAAGGCTAATGTCGCGCCACATTTCAGGATGGCTACCTGCAATGCGCGTAAAATCCCTAAAGCCACTGGCAGCAAAGCTGAATAATTGTGCAGCGTTTTGGCGCGAGGCGATGTCATCCACCAGTGCAAACGCCAATAAATGCGGCAAGTGGCTCACGGCAGCGAAGATATTATCGTGATTTTCTGCCGACATTTCAGTGACATTTGCACCACAATTTTTCCATAAATCGGCAACGCCAGCAAGCGCACGGATATTGGTTTCTGGCGTAGGTGTTAATATGACATTTTTGCCTAAAAATAAGTCACTTTTTGCTGCACTTACACCACTTTTTTCTGCGCCAGCAATCGGGTGGCCGCCGACAAATTGGCTAAATTGTTCACCTAAAATTTCGCGTGCAACTTTGATTACATCGCCCTTGGTGCTGCCCGCATCGGTGATAATGGTATTGCTATTTAAGTGCGGTTTAATACTTTGCAAAATGGATTTGGTTTGTGCCACGGGCGCTGCAATTAAGATTAAATCCGTATCGATGCAAGCCGCATGGATATTGGTCTGTAGAGCATCAATTACATTTAATTTTAAGGCTTCATTTAAACTTTTTTCACTGCGCCCAACGCCCACAATGTGTGGCACAACAAAATTTAAACCTTGTGCTTTTTTCAAAGCCAAGGCAACCGAGCCGCCAATCAAGCCCACACCAAAGATGGTTAATTTTTTCAAAACCAGAGTTTTTTCAAAAGAAATCACGCAGAAAAATAAAACGAAATTGTAGCACGTGATAGGTGTTTTATTCTGCGCTAGCCTTGTGACACCCACTCGCTATTAATGAGCTTTTGTTGTGGCTTAAATTGTTGTTTATATGCCATTTTGGGGCTGGCTTCTATCCAATAACCCAAATATAAATAGGGCAAACCGAGCATTTTTGTCCATTCTGCCAGCCACATAATTGAATAAGTGCCGTAACTGGCACGTTTAGAATTAGTGCCGTAACTGGTACGTTTAGGATTAGCGCCAAAGCTTGCCCTCGACTCAAGCGCATCGTAAAACGTATAAACAGCAGAAATTCCATCGCTCACTACGTCGATTACGCTAACGATTTTTACTGCGCCATCCGCATCACTAAATTCAATCATCAGGCTTTCAACGTTGCTTTTACACAAAAACTGGCGATATTGGTCGGCCTCAGTTTGAATTTCAGCCGTTCTGTGTGCTTCAGCTTGTTGGCTGGCCTCTTCATCTGCATGGCGCAGAGCTTGGTAGCTGGCGTAAAGCTCAAAATGCTGCTGTTGATAACTTAACGGCAAAATGCGCACGCTTAAATTGGCATGTTGCTTGTAAGCACGTTTTTGACTGCGAGAAGGTGTAAAAGCGTCTAAAACTAATCTAATGGCAATGCAGGCCTTGCAGTTTTCACAATATGGCCTGTAAGCAAATTTTCCACTGCGCCGAAAGCCTTGCTGAATAAGGCCGCTATAAAGATTACTATCCACCAAATGATGTGGCGCAGCGATAAGACTTTGCGCCAATTTATTGGGCAAATAACCACATTTATACGGCGTAGTGACGTAAAATTGCAGCTTGTGCAGCGCAGGTTCGCTAGGTAATGTCATAAGTAAATTATAGCGCTAAATTTGTAGGAGGGGCGTAGCCCCGAATGATTTTTAATTTAAGTAATTTCGCGGCTACAAGCCGCTCCCACCAAATCATGTAGCTTTTGCATGAATGCTTCGCGTTCAATTTCGCGCCCACCAAAGCTCACCAATAATGGCGTTTTCATTTGGCAATCTATCATACTAACCCCTGCATTTTTAAGCTGATTCACCAAATGCACAAAAGCGACTTTAGAGGCATCGGTTTGCGTATGAAACATGCTTTCGCCATAAAACATATGACCAATTTTAATGCCGTAGCAGCCGCCTACTAGCTTGTCTTCCAGCCAACTTTCCATACTAAACGCGTAGCCTAAATTGTGCAGTTCGCAATAGGCGTTTAACATGTCTTCGCTAATCCACGTGCCTGCTTGACCGTCGCGTGGCGACTGGCTGCAAGCTGTCATCACCTCTTTAAAAGCGGTGTTAAAACGCACTTCAAACAGATTTTTTTTGAGGGTTTTTTTGAGTGAATTAGAGACCTTCAACTCATCTGGAAACAATACCATGCGCGGGTTTGGGCTCCACCACATAATAGGCTCACCAGCGTTATACCATGGAAAAATGCCTTGTTTGTAGGCACTTAGCAAGCGCGTGGCAGATAAATCACCACCAATGGCAATTAAACCATTCGGCTCGCTTAAGGCTTGTGTAAGCAATGGAAAAGCGCAATCGCCTTCAATTACTGCCACACGACCAGTAGAAAGTTGGTAGTAGCTGTGGCTCATGCTTAGCCCCTCGCCCGCAATCTAAATTAACATCCAAGCCGCCATTGCCGCCATCAATAAATCCTCAATGATCGTCACCGTGGTCATGGGCAGATTAAAGCCTGTGCCCAGGCAGGCACACTTGATTTTTTGCTTGTTCATTACCGCTAAAATCACGCCAATACTTGAAAATACCATGACAATCAAGGTAAGTATATTAATTAGCATCGGCCTGTAAGCCAATAGATATGAGGCGCCTAGGCCAAACTCAATAAATGGGTAAATGTAGCCGTAGGCAGGCACGCGTTTTGCAAGCAAATCGTACATGGCATAACTGCTGGCGAAACCTGTTAAATCGAGCATCTTGAAAAATGAAAACACCAAGAAAAAGCCTGCCATAAAATTAAGCATAAATCGGTGCAACACAAAACCGCCATTCACAAACTCAACCGCCAAAGTCACTAGTAAAATATAAAAAAATACCAGCAGTAATGGCTTATAAATGACGAAAAATGGTTTTTTGCCATCGTCTTCGTCATCGCTATTTTTTACATGATTTTCAGACAAAATTTCTGCACTTATTTGATAATTGCCGATGTTTTTTAATAACACATTTAGCCTTTCTATGCTTTCTTTTTTGCCTGTAAGCCTTACCTGTGGCGGCTTTAGCGTCACCTCAACAGCATCTGCATAGGGCGTTAAAGCCGTTTTTACTTTTGCAACGCAATTGTTACAAGTGAGGCCAGTAACAGCATGGCTTGTCGTTGTTTTCATCAATCGCTCCTTTTTGTTGTAGAATCATTGGAAACTGTAAACTAATAACAGTCAATAAGTTTAGATAATAAATTTTATGAGGAGTTATTTATTTTATGAACACTATATATAAAAAAACCCTAAAAGGGATTGAAGAAACCGCGCTGCGTTCGCAAGGCCTTCAATTAAAGTTTCGCACCTATTTAAAATTGGTCGATGGTAAGCAATCTGTAACTGAAATTCAACGCGCAAATCCGAGTTTGCAAGAGCTAGATGCAGCGTTAATGGTATTGAAAGATGAAGGCTATATCGAAATTTTGCATTAAGTTTGTAGCATTTCAGTTACAAAAAATATCGTCTTAATGTGCCATAAGTCCTTGTAATATAAAATAAAAATGCGTAAAATGCGCCTTTCTCGCGCATTTAGATCCAGTATGGAAATTTACACCAACAACCTCGCCAAACCTATCCACACCTATCGCCCATATTGGGCGAAGCGTTTTGGCACGGCCAAAATGTTGCCGATGAGTCGCGCCGAGATGGACGTTTTAGGTTGGGATTCGTGCGATATTATTTTAATTACAGGTGATTGCTATATTGATCACCCCAGCTTCGGCATGGCGCTGGTTGGGCGCTTGCTTGAAGCGCAGGGTTTCCGCGTCGGTATTATCGCGCAGCCCGATTGGCACGATGCAAAAGCATTTAAGGCGCTGGGCAAACCGAACCTGTATTTTGGCATCACCGCTGGCAATATGGATAGCATGGTCAATCGCTACACGGCGGATAAAAAAATCAGAAGTGATGATGCCTACACGCCAGACGCCGCGCCGAATAAGCGCCCTGACCGTGCTGTTTTAGTGTATTCGCAGCGCTGCCGTGAGGCTTATTCACAAGTTCCGCTAGTTATCGGTAGCATCGAAGCCAGCCTGCGCCGCATCGCCCATTACGATTATTGGTCTGATAAAGTACGCCGCAGTATTTTGGTAGACAGCAAAGCCGACATTTTGCTTTACGGCAATGCCGAACGCGCTCTTGTAGAATTGAGCCATCGCATTGCCAAAGGCGAGAAAGTAGCGGATATTCAAGATATTCGCGGCACCGCATTTTTGCGCAAAGCCATACCCGAGGGATGGGATGAAATTGAAAGCACCAAGTTAGATCGCCCAGGCACTATCGACAAAGCCATTGACCCGTATGAGATGAAAATGGGCAAAGCGGATGTGAGTTGTGCGACAGAATCCCCCTCACCCGCAGAAACATTCCCCTCGCCCGCCAGCGCTCAGTCCCCCTCGCCCACGGAAACATTCCCCTCGCCCGCTGGCGGGAGAGGGGTTAGGGGAGAGGGGCAATTTGGCATCCAAGCTGCTTACTCACAATCTTTCGCAGCCTCAAAACTACCTGAAAAAATACTAAGCTTCGCACGCGAGCTACGCACCAATCAAACCGATGCCGAAGATTTGATTTGGGAGATTGTTCGCGCTAAACGTTTTTTAGGCATTAAATTTCGACGCCAACATCCAGTAGGAAATTATATTGTCGATTTTTATTGTGATTCTTTAAAATTAGCAATTGAGCTGGATGGTAGTCAACATGCTGAAAATGTTAACTATGATGAAAAGCGAACGACGGAACTAAGCAGACAAGGGATAGAAGTCTTAAGGTTTTGGAACAACGATGTTCTTGCGAATACTGAAAGCGTGCTTGAGGCAGTTTTCCAGAAGGTTACAAAACTCAATCCAGCATTGTTAGACAGCCTCATTCATCCACTTTCCCCCTCTCCGCCACATTCCCCCTCTCCCCTAGCCCCTCTCCCGCAAGCGGGCGAGGGGAAAATAGCGCTTTCGCGCGAAGGGAATAAAAACTTGGCGGCGCTAAATAGCGGCGCTACGCATGTAATTGCCATGCCTGTTTCGCGTAAACCCAAAGCCGACAGAAGCAAGCCAGATAGAACAAAACAGGTTGTGCGTTTGCCCGATTACGAAGCCGTGTCAAAAGACCCCGTTTTGTATGCTCACGCTTCACGCGTGTTACACCTAGAAGCCAACCCTGGCAATGCTCGCGCGCTGGTTCAAAAGCATGGCGATCGTGAAGTGTGGCTGAATCCGCCGCCGATTCCGCTTACCACCAAAGAGATGGATTATGTGTACGACATGCCGTATGCGCGCGCGCCGCATCCTGTTTATGGCAAAGCAAAAATTCCTGCGTGGGAGATGATCCGCTTCTCTGTCAACATCATGCGCGGTTGCTTTGGCGGCTGCACGTTTTGCAGCATTACCGAGCATGAAGGCCGCATTATTCAAAGTCGCAGCGAGGAATCAATCCTTAAAGAAGTCGAGGAAATCCGCGATAAAGTCGATGGTTTTACTGGCGTGATTTCTGACCTTGGCGGCCCAACTGCCAATATGTATCGCATCGCCTGCAAGTCTGAAAAAATCGAGCAATCGTGCCGCAAGCTAAGCTGCGTTTACCCAGGTGTTTGCGAAAATTTGAACACAGACCACAGTGCGCTGATTCAGCTTTATCGCAAAGCCCGCGCCATTAAAGGTGTTAAAAAAATCTTAATCAGCTCTGGCCTGCGTTACGATTTGGCTGTGAAATCGCCTGAGTACGTGAAAGAGCTAGTGCAGCATCATGTTGGCGGCTACTTAAAAATCGCGCCCGAGCATAGTGAAGAAAATGTGCTGAGCAAAATGATGAAGCCAGGCATGGGCGCGTATGACGAATTTAAAGCCATGTTTGAAAAATTTAGCGCTGAAGTCGGCAAAAAGCAGTATTTAATTCCGTATTTTATCGCCGCGCACCCTGGCACCACCGATGAGGATATGCTAAATTTGGCGTTGTGGTTGAAGAAATATGAGTTTCGCTTAGACCAAGTGCAAAATTTCACCCCCACACCCATGGCGATGGCGACTGCCATGTACCACAGCGGTAAAAACCCACTGCGTAAAGTGACGGCAGATTCTGACGATGTGCCGATTCCTAAAAATGGTTTGCAACGTAAATTGCACAAAGCGTTTATTCGTTACCACGATCCCGCCAATTGGCCGCTGCTGCGTGAAGCGCTTAAAAAAATGGGCAGGGCGGATTTAATCGGCAATAGTAAAAAGCACTTAATACCTGCATTTCAACCGGCGGTGATGGCCAATATTAAGCAATCAGACGGCACTGTTTTCAAATCTAGCTTTAAACCTAAACAGTTACCAAAAGCGTTTAATAACTTTAAAAATGCGGCTAGGCCTGCTTTTAGTAAAGCTAAAAAAGCGCATTAAGTAGGGGCTTGTAGCCCCGAACAATTTGCAAAATTAATATGCTTAGCTTCGCGGCTACAAGCCGCTCTTACAAAAAAGCCAGCTTATGCTGGCTTTTTTATTTAAAACAAACTACTTTAATGCGGCAAGCGCTGCCTCGTAGTTAGGTTCGTTAGCAATTTCTGGCACTAATTCTACGTGTTTAACCACATTATTTTCGTCCAAAACCATTACCGCGCGGGCACATAGGCCTGAGAGCTTGCTAGTGAAAAGTAATACGCCATAATTCATTAAAAAATCGCGGCCGCGCATACTGGATAAATTCACCACATTTTCGATACCTTCAGCCGCGCAAAAACGCGTTTGAGCAAAGGGTAAATCAGCAGAAATATTGATCACTACCGTGTTATCTAAGCTTGCTGCGTGCTGGTTAAATGCGCGAATCGACGCGGCGCAAGTGGGCGTATCTACGCTAGGGAATATATTCAGCACTTTGCGTTTGCCAGCATAGGTATCAAGCGTAACGTCGGCCAATGCTCTATCCACTAAGGTGAAGTTTGGTGCGGTGCTACCTACTTTTGGCAAATTGCCAGCAACGTCAACTGGATTGCCTTTGAGTGTAACTGAGCTAGACATGATTTATTTCCTTTTATAATTTAAAACTGTAAGCAGTTATCATAAAACAAAAAGCACCTGATTAGAACAGGTGCCTTCGATTTAACACAATAAAACTTAAAAAATTGTGTAAAAGTTAAGTTAAAAGATTCTCGCTTAAATAACCAATGGTCATGGTTTGGTTGTGAAGCACGCTATCTGTCGTGTTTGGGCGTGGCGCTAATTCACCGTATGAATAGAAACCCGTTACCGAAGTTTGTGCACCTAAAATTTGTTGTACAAGTTTGACTTCGTCACCCACATTTTCAGCCATAACGCCTTTACGGCCAACACAGCTCACTAAAATTGCCAAGCCAGCTTGGTTGGTTTTGCTAGCATTTAAGCCGTCCATCACTAAGTGAGCCGCATTACCAGCGCCTTCCACTAATCGACCATGGTTGGTTTGGCATAAGCGCACAGTTTCGCCCACTTCTACGTTGCCAGCAAAAGTTAAGCTATTGGCCTTGCTATCAATAGCCAGTAAGGTGCGAATTTTTTCAACGTCGCGTTTGCCTTCTTCAATCACTGCCAGTGGAAATTTTAAACCAGTGCCTGGCAAGCCGCGTGAAAAAGCTTCGCCGATATACATTCTGTAGAGTGGCAGTGCAGGTTTGTCATCCATTTCATAGACAACGTTTTTCTCAGATTTGGTGACTTTACGTGGCGGGCCATAAGGCTTCCAGCCGCCAAGGGCGCCGCTTGAGGTAATAAGTGCGCTACCATATAAGCCAACTGCAATCACTTGATTATCTGAAATAGTATCGTTATACAACTGCAATGTTTTTACAAATGCGCCGCCATCACCCGCTAAACCGCCAACAATAGGGATGTTGCCCAGTACACTTTGAAAGCCTTTAAGCAGTTCAGAGCCGTTGACATTCAAGCCATCAGAAATCACCAACACAGTACGCAATGTATCGGCTTTAAGTTGTTTAGCTAGGCTTGCTGCGGCTTCAAATGAATTTAACATGCCAGACATTTTAGTTTGCGCCACGCGTTGAATGGTTTTTTCCCATTGAATCGCAGTAATTTGAATGCTGTCGTCAAACACACCAGCCGAACTAATTTCGCCAGAAGTAGTACAGCCTACCAATTGTGCGGAAGGATAGCGTGACTTTAAAAAGCCTTGTAATTTTCCATCAGAAAAACGTTTTACTGATCCAAATACCAATACCAAATTAGCGCTTGGCAGCGGTGATGTGCTGGGTAAATCTTTTAAAGTTAATTTCGAGTTAATAGACTCTTGTCTGATATGCATTATTGCCATTTCTCACTAATATAATAATTTATTCTTATATATAAAATATGTTTTAACAATGATTAAAAAATTAACTCGAACATGTATTAAGCTAAATTTGCTTAGTTCATTTTTAATTAAATTTTTATTATGGAAGCTATTATCTATAGAATGTGGAAAATGTAAACAATAATTAATAAATTAATACTTTTATTAAAGTATATTCTTACATGTGTTGTGTAAGTGTTGCTATTATATTAAAAAAATGTAATATTTTGTTACCGTGCATTGGTATGCTTCAAATGATGAAAACACATTTAATAACAATCCAAATAACAATCCAAATTTGAAATACATTTTATTTAAAAAGCTATATTAGGTTATAAAATTATAGTTTAGGGGATTAAAAGTGGCGCAAGCGAATTTAGCTGGTACAAGAGTGATGGTCATTGATGACAGTAATACGATACGTCGCAGCGCAGAGATATTTCTTAAGGCGGCAGGCTGTGAAGTGATTTTGGCTGAAGACGGTTTTGATGCGCTGGCAAAAATTGCCGATCAACTTCCGCAAGTGATTTTTGTGGATATCATGATGCCGCGCCTGGATGGCTACCAAACCTGCGCGCTGATTAAGCGCAACGCAAAATTTAAATCTACCCCCGTTATCATGCTATCCAGCAAAGACGGCTTGTTTGACCGCGCACGTGGCCGCATGGCGGGCTCAGATCAATATTTAACTAAGCCTTTTACGCAAGACACCCTGATTGACGCAGTAAATAATTATATCGGCAAGTAATGTAGTGCGCATTTTTTGAGAAATTAATTGTGGAGAGCAGTAATGGCAATAAGTAAAGTTTTAATTGTGGATGATTCTGCAACGGATCGGTTCTATTTAACAGAGTTACTAGAAGCACAAGGCTATAAAGTAGTTTCTTTGGAAAGTGGTGAGGCGTGTGTAGAACGCGCGGCAGAAATTAATCCTGATTTAATCATTATGGACATTATCATGACTGGCCTCACTGGTTTTCAAGCAACACGCACGTTAACCAAAGACCCTGCCACAACTAAAATTCCTATTATTTTATGTTCAGGTAAGTTGCAAGTCACTGATTTTGCTTGGGCGGGGAAAATGGGCGCTAAAGCTTGCATACTTAAGCCAGTATCCTTAGATGAGCTCAAGGCAGTTATAAGCAAGCTAGGCTTGGTAAGCCAGACTAATTAATGGTTTTAACACGGTTATAAAATATGGCAAAAGGTTCACGATTACGCGAATATCAAACCAGCATTCTAGCGCGGCTAGAAGATGCTAAAAAGCCAGGTGCAGCTGCGCAGGCGGGATATTTGGGTGTTGTTATTGGCAGTAAAAATGTGCTGGTAAACTTACAAGAGATTTCTGAGACTTTACCAATTTTACATATTCATCGCGTACCCGTTGTAAAGCCTTGGTTTTTAGGCGTGGCCAACGTGCGTGGCGTGCTTTATGCCATTAACGATTTAGCCCAAATGCTAGAGCATACTTTTACTGCCATTTCATCAGAGGCAAGGCTGCTATTGATAAGCGAGGCAATTTCATCGAATGTGGCTTTTGTGGTCGATAAAATGATAGGTTTGCGTAAATTGGATGAAATGACATTACGCGAAGAAGCTGCCGAAGAAAGCTTATGTTTAAAAGCGCAAACTTACCAAGATGGAGAAAATCGTATTTGGCACATGCTAGATTGCGATAAATTAGTACGCTCAAAAGAGTTTGCTACACCAAATGTCGTTTAATTATGTTGTTTGAGTATGTAGTTTGAATCTAAATTGGAATTTTTAGAAATTAGAACTTAAAGGGATTAGAAAATGGCACTAAACGTAAAAGATATTCCAGCAAAACTTAAGCAACTATTTACTGGTAAAGCCAAAAGTGGTGCAAGTGGCAGCGGCGTTAGTCGCCGTCAAATCTATTTGCCTATGCTAGGCTTGTTTATATTTACACTATTTGCGCTCTATGTCATTAACCAAGTGCGGATAGATGGCCCTATTTATGATGTAATTAAAGCCAATGATGACCTTAGAGCCGACATATTGCCACCGCCTTTATATGCGGTGAACGCGTATGCGGCCGCCAATGAGGCATTTGTGGCAGAGTTAGATTTAGATACGACTTCGCGAGATAAAAAAATTGCGGAGGTGGTTGCCTTGGAGAAAGACTTTAAAGCCCGTGTTGAGTTTTGGAAAAAAAATATTAATCTAGATACTATGCAAAATTCTTTTCAGGCGGTAGTTGCAACCAATGAGAACTTTTATAAAGTATTTAATGAGGGCTTTGTTAAACCGATTTCAGCTGCGAGTGCTAATGTAGGGGAGAATATCAGCGACAAGGCGGTTACTGACTTAACCAAAGCCTTTGCGCTAAACAAACAAGCTGTCATAGTGCTTACCGCAGTGGTAGAAAAAGCGGCTATAGCAGAAGCTGTGAGTGCTAACAGATTGTCAAAAATTGCGCTAATAGCTTTGGTTTTAGTAGGGCCGTTACTTATGTTTTTAATTTGGTTTTTTGGTATGCGCCAAGTAAGAACTATGGAGAAAGCGGTGGCAGCGCTGGAAAATGACGGCCAACAAAACCAAATTGCGGTGTTGAATTTGCTGGATGAAATGGGTGATTTGGCGGATGGCGACCTAACGGTGCACGCCGTGGTGCAAGAGAATATCACTGGTGCGATTGCTGACTCTATCAACTACACTATTGATAGCTTGCGTGACTTGGTAACAGGTATTAACCGTGCTTCAGAGCAGGTGAACACCGCAACTGGACAAGCGCAAGCAACTTCCGTAAAGTTGTTATCAGCGGCAGAAAAACAATCGTTACAAATTACAGAAACGACGGACGCGGTCACCAACATGACGCGTTCAATCTTGCAAGTATCTAGCAATGCAAGTCAGGCCTCGCAAGTAGCGCAGCGCTCGCTGCAAGCCGCTAACGTAGGTTCGCAAGCGGTGCAAAATACCATTGCGGGTATGAATGGCATTCGCGAGCAAATTCAAGAAACATCTAAACGAATTAAACGTTTGGGTGAAAGCTCACAAGAGATTGGTGAGATTGTAGAGCTGATTTCTGACATTACTGAACAAACCAATATTTTGGCTTTGAATGCGGCGATTCAAGCGGCATCTGCGGGTGAAGCAGGACGCGGCTTTACCGTGGTTGCAGAAGAGGTGCAGCGCTTGGCGGAACGTTCGTCCGAGGCGACAAAACAAATTAGTGCGATTGTAAAAACCATTCAGACAGATACGCATAGTGCGGTGGCGGCGATGGAGAAAAGCACCGAAGGTGTGGTAGAAGGAGCGCGACTCTCTGATGCGGCAGGTAAGGCTTTGACAGAAATTGAAACCGTTTCGAATAGTTTGGCGCGCTTGATACAATCAATTTCAAGTGCGACAGCAGCCCAAACCGAAGAGGCTTCTACCGTGACTAAAAACATGCAGCAGATTCAGGAAATTACTTCGCAAACCACACAGGGTACTAAATTAACGGCTGAATCTGTAGGCCAACTAACAAAACTTGCTGAAGAGCTACGCGATTCCGTAGCTGGCTTTAAACTGGCTTAAATTTTGCGCCTTGAACTGTTGAATATTGTTGGAGTGCTATTAGGTGGCTGAAAATTTTGATAGCGGTTCTTTAACTTGGGTTAAAGATCAGATAGATCAATTACTTAACTCTGTGTTAGCCAACGTTAATACAGTGCAAAGTAATATGGATGATACATCTCCAATGCGCTTGTCGCAAACCAGCTTGTATCAAGCCAGTGGCGCGCTTGATATGGTGGGTTTAGAGGGCTGTAAACGTTTTTGTAGTGAGCTGGAAAAACTAGCAGGTAAGCTAGACAAAAAAACCATTCATGCCACACCAGAAATTATTCAGGCGTTTTCAAACGCAATTACAAGGCTACTATCTTATCTGCAAGAGCTGATGAATGGCTCACCAGATATACCTTTGCGCTTATATTCAGTATTAAATCCTATTGTTATGGCGCAAGGCGAAACCTTGGAGGAAAGCGAACTATTCTTCCCAGATACAAGCACTAGTGCACCTAAGAGCCTTCCTAATAAAGAGCTAGCAGAAGCAGATTATGCCGCCTACATTGTTGAGCAACGAGCCGCTTATCAAAGATCATTACTCAATTGGCTGCAAACTAAGCAAAATGGCGCCGTCAAGGCAATGACTATTGCTGTGAGCAACGTGAGTCAGGCGCAACAAAAAAACAGCAACAAAACCTTGTGGTGGGCGGCCAGCGCGTTTACGCAATCTCTAGAGCAAAAAGAAATTGCCGAGCACTCGGGCGCTAAAAGGCTTTGTCGCAAACTGGATCAAGAGTTGCGCCAATTTGCCGATGGCGTGAATAAGCCGCATAACAACCTTTTGCGCGATATTTTGTATTATGTTGCGATTAGCGACATTGATAAAGAAAACGTACTCAAGGTAAAAGAAATCTTTGAGCTAGATCAGTTTATCGACAAAAAATCATCTGCCAATTTTATTGGTAGCAATATCGATTCAAACGAAACGGCCTTAGTTCAGCAATTAATTGATGAGCTAGAAAAACTCAGAGAAGTGTGGGATGAAATATCCAGCACGATTGATTTCACTAAGGTAGATGCAAAAGTGGGGCAGTTGCCAGTTCATCTCGACAATATTTTAATTACTAAGTTTTCTGACACGCTAGCCATTAGTCACGCGCTTACGCAAAATTTAAGCCAAGTGTTAATTTTAGATTTTTATTCAGTTTTGCAACAAGCGAGTAACACTTTACGCGATGATGCAAGTAAGGTGAATTATGCGGCCTTAATTGAGGTTGCCGCAGCGCTTAATTTATTAGAAACATCACTGAATCATTATCAAGATCTAGATCCAGACCGCATACAAAAACTTCATTCTGAATTATTGCGATTAGAGTCAATTTCATCTGGTGAAATTTACGATAAGCTTGAAGAAGATAGGGCGGGCGAGCTTGATCGTGATACGGTTAAAGCCGTGGTGGCACATATTAAAGAGTCTCTCAAAACTATTGAGCAAGCGTTAGATAGTTTCTTCCGTAATCCAGCCGAAAAAGCCCCTTTAACGCTCATCACGCAGCCACTTAAACAAGTTGCTGCCGTGTTTGAGATGCTGGGAATGACGACACCCACAGCAATAGCGCTTGCTGGTAACAATTTTGTTCAACATTTTGGACAAGACAGTTATGTGGCTAATCAGACACATTTTGAGCTGGTGGCTGAGAGTTTAAGTATGGTCGGCATGTATGCGGATGAAATGCCGAAAACGCGACCAGAATCTGAAGGGGTTCTTGCAAATACTTTAGAACGCCTAAATGCAGCGCTTGAAGCAGCTGGTGTTGAAACTGTCTCGATCGATAAAAAAGACCATGCAGTGGTTGCCGCCACTGTTGATGCTGCTAAGCCACTGCTAGAACCTGCGCTAGAACCAGCTTTAGAACCGACCGCTAGTACTGTAGAAACTGCTGCGGAAGCTAATGATAATCAGCCAATAACAGAGCAAGTAGCGATTGCAACGCCAACACTTGCCGCTGCAGCTACAGTCATTGATAAAGCCTATGACGAGGAGTTGTTGGATATTTACCTCACCGAGGCCGAAGAAGTATTAGCGCACATCGCACATAATTGTCAGGCTTTACGTGTGAATGTGACTGACAACGATGCCCTAGTAGAGGTCAGGCGAAGTTTCCATACCCTTAAAGGCAGCGGCCGCACCGTTGGTTTAAATGCTTTAGGTGATGTTGCGGGTACAGTAGAAACTTTTTTTAACGGTATTTTAGATAAAAAATCTACACTTAAACCGCAGCAAATTGCCGAAATTGAACAAGTTTCAGCCGCATTTGCTGGCTGGGCATCAGAGTTGCGTGCCAATAATCAGGTCGAAGTCAATAAAGATGCCTGGATAGCGCGTATCGTAGTGTTACAAAATGAAGAGCTGGCGACAGAAGCTGGGCAGTCAAATACCAAAACACCAAGCGCCAAAACGCCAATAATAAAATCAGAGGAGCAAGTGCTTATTGGCGGTACACGCAAAATGAGCCGTGCGTTTTATGATATTTTTATTACCGAAAGCGGTCAGAACGTGACCATTTTAGAGCAAGATATCGTTAAACTTACTGCAGCTAGTAGTAGCTTGCGACCTTCAAAAGAAGCACGCCATGCTACTCATACTTTGGCGAGCAATGCGCTGGCTGCTGGGTTTAACCAAATGGGCGAGTTAGGTCGCGCCCTAGAGCGCTGGTTAGATGAAATTAATGCGATTTGGACAGCGCAGCACCTAGATTTATATACTAGCGCAGTTAAGTCATTGTCAACCATGTGGCAAAAAGTATCCGAGCAGCGTAATCCGCGCTCAGCCGTGGCGCTGATTAAAGTGCTTAATCAAGCAACGCAACAAGCGATAGAACATAAAGAGCTTTCAGTAACATTTGCTGAGTCCGAGCATGTTGAGAATGAGCATGCTGATGAAGAAATAGTGATGCAATCAACCGAGGCTGAGATTAGTGCTTTTGCAGCGGATGAGCTAGAAGAAGAACGCACAGCCATTGAAGCAGCACCAATCGCAGAAACTGCGCTTTTTGATATGCCAGAAAACACAAGCAATCAAGTAGAGCTTGCCGAAAATACCGCAGGCCTTGAGGTAAAATTAATCACCGAAAGCAAGCCATATCAGATTGAAGCTGGGCTTGATGCCGATCAGGTGAATCAAGAATTGCTCGCTATGTTTATTGAAGAAGCACGCGAAATTATGCCAGAGCTTGGCTCAGAATTACGTGCTTGGCGCTCTAACCCTAAACAAGCGGACCATCCAGACTCGTTGCAGCGTGCGCTTCACACGCTAAAAGGTAGTGCTCGTATGGCGGGGCAATCTGCGCTTGGTGATGCAGTGCATGAGCTGGAAGATACCGTCATTCGCTCTCTCAAACGTAAAAATGACACCATCGATTTTGACAATATGTTTGCTGAGCTGGATGAAATTAGTGCTTTCTTTGATCAAACCATGGGTAAGACACCAGACGAAACAATTGCCCAAATTAAGCAGGAAGATGCCGCACCATCAGGTCGCGCTACGGATAGAAAAGCGCAGTTTTTGCGTATGCGTGCTGATACCTTAGATAGGCTCATCAACGAGGCGGGCGAGATTTCTATCATTCGCTCGCGTCTAGATAGAGAGCTTAGCAGCTTTAAGCAATCTTCCAGCGATTTAACCGATAGCGTGACGCGTTTGCGTGCCTACTTGCGTGAACTGGAAATTGAAACAGAAACACAATTGCAATCACGCATGAGTGTGCTGCAAGAAGCCCATGAAACCTTCGACCCGCTAGAGTTTGACCGCTTTACTCGCCTGCAAGAGCTGACACGTATGATTGCCGAAAGTGTGAATGACGTGGCCACCATTCAAAATGGCTTGATTGTTAATTTGGATCAATCGGAAGCTGCGTTGCAACAACAAAACCGCATGAATCGCGATTTGCAACAAAGTTTGCTTGGCGTGCGTATGCTGCCATTTAAACAAATTTCTGAGCGCTTGCAACGTATTGTGCGACAAACTGCGCGTGAGCTTAAAAAATCTGTGGATTTGGTTATTCAAGGTGATGATACCGAAATCGACCGTAGTGTGTTGGATAAGCTTGGCGCACCCTTAGAACATTTACTGCGCAACGCGGTTGCGCATGGCATAGAGAGCTTATCAGAACGCAGAGCAAATGGTAAAGCCGATACTGGCACCATCACTTTAAAAGTGAGTCAAGATAATGACGAAATTAATATCGTTGTAGCGGATGATGGAGCAGGTATTAACTTGCAGAAAGTAAAAGAAAAAGCCATTAAAAATAACTTGTTAGACAAAAACTCAGAAGTAAGCGAACAAGTGTTAATGTCGATTATTTTTGAAACAGGTTTTTCTACTGCCGACACAGTTTCGCAAATTTCAGGTCGCGGTGTGGGTTTAGATGTGGTGCGTAATGACGTAAGTGGCTTAGGTGGTCGCGTAGATCTAAATAGTGAGTTTGGTAAAGGTTCCGCATTCAACGTGTACTTACCAGTCACACTTTCTGTAGCGCATGTATTGGTAGTACGCTCGGGCGATGCTATTTATGCCTTGCCCGTTGCCATGATTGAGCAAGCACAAAAGATTAAACGCCTAGACTTAGTCAGCGCTTACAAAGCGGGCGAAATCAAATGGGCAGACAAGCAATATCCACTGCATTATTTATCTAAGTTGCTAGATCATCAAGAACATCAGCCTGAAGACCATGCCTATGTTTCAGTGCTGCTGTTGCGTAGCGCACAGTATAATATTGCCTTGCATGTAGATGAGGTGATTGGTAACCAAGAGGCGGTAATGAAGCCTGTTGGCGTGCAATTAGCTCGTGTGCCAGGTATTGTGGGGGCAACGGTGGCGGGTGATGGTAGTATTATTTTGATTGTCAACCCAGTGCAATTGGCTCATCGCGAAGTGTTGGCTGTAGGCAGTGTGGTGGTGAAGGCAACTAAAGCGAAAGCACCTAAAAGAGTGGCTAAGTCTCGTATTATGGTGGTAGATGATTCACTCACTATGCGTAAAGTGTTAGGTCGTCTGTTAGAGCGTGCGGGTTTTGAGGTGTTTGTGGCCAAAGACGGCATGGACGCCATACAAATGCTGCAAGAAATCACACCAGATGTGATTTTAACTGACATTGAGATGCCGCGAATGGATGGCTTTGGCTTGGCGCGTAACATTCGTGATGATGCCCGCACAGCCAATACACCACTCATTATGATTAGCTCGCGCACGGCTGATAAGCATCAAAATTTGGCTAAAGAAATTGGCGTAGATGCTTTTTTTGGTAAGCCTGTGCAAGATGATGAATTAGTGAGCAGAGTGAAGGAATTGTTAGCATTTAGGCAAGTTTTGCATGAATAGATTTGTTAATTTGTCTACTAAAAAACGCTAATATTTTTTAATTAAGTCTTAGCGTTTTTTGTTTTATAAGGCACTATTTTTACTTGCTTGCGGGTAAAATAGCTACATGCAAGATGCCAACTTACAATCACCAGAAACAATCGCAACACCGCACTTCGTGCATCTGCGTTGTCATAGTGAATACTCGATTGTGGATGGTATTGTGCGGATTGATGATTACATCGCCGCAGCTAATCAAGATAACATGCCCGCCGTGGCGCTCAGCGATTTAAGCAATTTATTTGGCGCGATTAAGTTTTATAAAGCCGCGCGTGAAAAAGGCATAAAGCCTATTTTAGGTTGCGAACTTTGGCTAGAAAATAGCAAAAATCGTGATCAAGCTTTTCGCTTGTTATTATTGGTACAGAACAACGCTGGCTACCTCAAATTATGCCAACTTATCAGTAAAGCCTACCTCGAGAACCAATACCGTGGCCGCGCCGAGATTAAACAAGCTTGGTTAGAAGGCTTAGATAATCAAGACACTGAAGGTTTATTGCTGATTTCTGGCAACTTACAAAGTGATATTTGCGCTGCCCTGCAAGCCAATAACCATGCGGCTGCTGAGGCACTGGTTAAAACTTGGTCTGCGCTGTTTCCGAATCGTTTTTATATAGAGCTGCAACGCACGGCAGAGCCCAAAGACAACCCAATACAAGAGGCCTTAATCAACAATGCTTTAAATTTAGCCAACCAGTTTGATTTGCCCGTGGTGGCTACGCACCCCATCCAGTTTATTTCGCCCGACGATTACAAAGCGCACGAAGCGCGCACTTGCATTGCCGAAGGCTATATGCTGGCAGATAAAAGACGTCCTAAAAATTTCACCGACCAGCAATATTTTAAATCGCAAGCACAAATGTGCGCGTTGTTTGCAGATATTCCAGAAGCCCTAGCTAATACAGTGGAAATTGCCAAACGCTGCAATTTAACCATTACTTTAGGCAAAAATTACCTGCCCAATTTTCCCACACCCAATGGTGAAAGCCTAGATACTTATTTGGTGCAACAATCGCACATTGGCTTGGTAGCGCGTTTGCAGATGCTTTACCCAGATGATGCTAAACGTGAGGCTAAGCGCGCCGAATATGAAGATAGGCTCGAGTTTGAATGCAGAATGATCAATCGAATGGGTTTTGCGGGTTACTTTTTAATTGTGGCGGATTTCATTAACTGGGCCAAGCACAATGGCGTGCCTGTTGGCCCTGGGCGCGGTTCTGGCGCTGGTTCGCTGGTAGCGTATAGCCTTAATATTACTGACCTAGATCCGCTAGCATACAATCTACTTTTTGAGCGTTTTTTAAATCCAGATCGCGTTTCCATGCCCGACTTCGACATCGATTTTTGCATGGATGGGCGCGATCGAGTCATTGATTACGTCAAGCAAAAATATGGTTTAGACGCGGTTTCACAAATCGCCACCTTTGGTACCATGGCGGCCAAAGCGGTGATTCGCGATGTGGGCCGCGTGCTGGATCTTCCGTTTAATTTTGTCGATGGCATTGCCAAGCTGATTCCGCTCGAGCTGGGCATTACCTTGGGCGTAGCGCTAGAAAAAGAGCCTCAATTACAAGAGCGACGAGAATCTGAAGAAGAAGTCGCGACTTTGCTGGAGCTGGCTTTGCGGCTAGAAGGCTTGGTACGCAACGTCGGAATGCACGCGGGTGGCGTGCTTATTAGCCCAAGTAAAATTTCAGATTTCTCGCCGATTTATTGCCAAGCCGATGGCGGCAGCCTAGTAAGCCAGTACGATAAAGATGACGTGGAAGCGGTCGGGTTGGTCAAGTTCGACTTTTTGGGCTTACGCACGCTGACCATTTTAGAGCTAGCTTTAATCAATGCCAATAAACAGCGCGCCGCGTTAGGTGAAGCCGCGCTTAGCTTTGAGACCTTACCGCTGGACGATAAAGCCAGTTATCAACTACTCAAAACCGCCAATACCACGGCGGTATTTCAGCTGGAATCGCGCGGCATGAAAGACATGCTGAAGCAAGCTAAGCCTGATTGTTTTGAAGATATCATTGCGCTAGTAGCTTTGTACCGCCCTGGGCCAATGGATTTGATTCCCGATTTTTGTCGCCGTAAGCATGGCCAGCAACGCGTGGAATATCCGCACCCAGCCACGGAATCTATTCTAAAAGAAACCTACGGCATTGCCGTGTATCAAGAGCAGGTGATGCAAATCGCGCAGGTGGTGGCGGGCTACAGCTTGGGTGGTGCGGATTTGCTACGTCGCGCCATGGGCAAAAAGAAACCCGAAGAAATGGTGGCGCAACGCGAAATTTTTACCGCTGGTGCGCTTAAAAATGGCTTAAACGAACGGCAAGCGACTGAGCTATTTGATTTGCTCGAAAAATTTGCGGGCTACGGTTTTAACAAATCGCACGCGGCGGCCTACGCCTTGGTTGCGTACCACACCGCTTATTTAAAAGCGCATTATCCCGCCGCATTTTTAGCGTCCACCATGTCGGCGGATATGAATAATACCGACAATATTCATCTATTTTTTGACGACTGCGTGCCTAATAAAGTTGAGGTATTGCCGCCCGATATTAACCAAAGTGGCTACCGTTTTGAGCCCGTAAATGATAAGCAAATTCTGTATGGCCTTGGCGCGATTAAAGGCACGGGTTTGGCGGCTATTGAGCTGATTTTAGCAGCAAGACAAAACGCACCGTTTAAAAATTTGTTCGATTTTTGTAATCGTCTAGATTTACGCAAAGTGAATCGGCGCGTGATTGAATCGCTCATTCGCGCTGGCGCGTTTGATAAACTAGAACCGAATCGCGCGGCCTTATTGGCGGCGGTGGGCATGGCAACAACTGCTGCCGAGCAGGCTAATAGCCACGCGGGGCAAGACAATTTGTTCGGCGAAGTAAGTGAGGCCAAGCATGAGTTGCCTAAGGTGCAAGCGTGGTCGCCCGAAGAATCGCTTATTCAAGAAAAAGCCGCGCTAGGCTTCTATTTAAGCGGACATCCGTTTTTAAACGCGAAAGAGGAAGTGAGCCAATTTGTGCGCGGCACGCTGGCCGATTTGGTGCCGCAAGAGCAGCCAAAATTGTTGGCGGGTATTGTCGCGGGTGTACGCATTCGTATGACGCAGCGCGGCAAAATGGCGATAGTCACCATTGACGATGCGGTGTCGCGCGTGGACGTAGTGGTGGGCAGCGAACTGCTGAATCAATACGCCAGCCTGATTAAAGAGGATCAATTGTTGGTGATTGAAGGCCGCGTTAGTAATGACGATTTTTCTGGCGGCATTCGTGTCAACGCGCGCAAACTATATGACCTGGCCGCCGCCCGCAGCGCCCATGCCAGCATGTTGAAAATATCTTGTAACGGCCAATCGGACGCGGCTAAATTAACGACGATACTCAAACCTTATTGCAAAAAATCCGCAGAATCTGACAAAAAACTCTGCCCAGTTAAAATTGAATATCATAATGCCCAAGGCCAAGTCGGCTTAATGCTGCCAGAGGCATGGCGCGTGGAGTTGCAAGATGAATTATTGCAAAATCTTCATGCATGGCTAAGCAAAGAAAACGTAAAAATCCTTTATAATTAACGCAGTTAAAATAAGGCGTTATATTAAATATGAAAGCCAGAAATGAAAGCCAGAAATGAAAGTTAGTTTTTTAGATTTTGAGCAAGGCATTGCCGATTTAGAAAAGCGTATTGATGCGCTGCAAGTATCGCATGACGATCATGATGATTTAGATATTTCTAAAGAGTTGGAGCAATTGCAGAGAAAAAATAAAAAACTGCTTGAAGACACTTATAATAATTTAAGCGCTTGGCAAGTCTCGCAAGTGGCACGCCACCCACAACGCCCATACACGCTGGATTACATTGCCGCGCTGTTTACCGATTTTGAAGAGCTGCACGGCGATCGCCACTATGCCGATGACCCTGCGATTGTAGGTGGTATTGCGCGTTTTGAAGGCACGCCAGTGATGGTGATTGGCCACCAAAAAGGCCGCGACGTGAAAGAGCGCCAATACCGTAATTTTGGTATGCCGCGCCCAGAAGGCTATCGCAAAGCTTTACGCTTGTTCTATTTGGCCGAGAAATTTGGTTTACCAATAATTACTTTGATAGATACGCCAGGCGCGTACCCTGGTATTGGTGCGGAAGAGCGCGGACAATCTGAAGCCATCGCGCGTAATTTATACGTGATGGCCGAGCTAAAAACGCCTATTATTGGTGTGATTATTGGCGAAGGCGGCTCAGGTGGCGCGCTGGCGTTAGGTGTGGTCGATCAATTGCTGATGCTGCAATATTCTACCTATTCAGTGATTTCACCAGAAGGATGCGCCTCAATTTTATGGAAAAGCGCTACTAAAGCGCCAGAAGCTGCAGAAACATTAGGCATTACCGCAGATAGATTAAAAGGTTTAGGTTTAGTAGATGTGATTGTGAACGAACCGCTAGGCGGCGCACATAGGGACATTGAAACCACCATGCAATCGTTACGTCAAGCTTTAAAAACTGAGTTGGCAACTGTGCAAAAGAAAACCACAGAAAAGCTACTAACGGCGCGATATGAGCGCCTAATGGGCTATGGTAAATTTAAAGAAATCGTCAGTAAATAACTAATTACTATCCCTTCACCCAGGGAAGGGCTAGGAGGGGGCACTGGCAATCTCTTCCGCCACATCTTTATTTATCCCCTTACCCTTTAAGGGGGAGGGTTAGGGTGGGGGTAGAAGCTGGCGCGGGGTAGAAGTAGGCGTAGTAGTAAAAATTTACCCCCATTCTAACCTTCCCCCTAAAAAGGGGAGGGAATGTTGTTAAAAGTGCTGCGCTCGAATCCTGCTATTCCTAATCTTTCCCCTGAAAAAAAGGAAGGCATGTTGAAGCATAAAAAATCCTCATTAGAACATCAGCTAAAAACTTTTTTAGTAGATGTTTTTTTAAGCCAAAAATTAGTCAATCCTAAGCTGGTATTGGCTTTCAGCGGCGGCTTGGATTCTTGTCTATTGCTGCATTTGCTGGCCGATTGCAAAAAAACGCTATCGTTTCAATTAAGCGCGCATCACGTTCATCATGGCTTAAGCCCGAATGCGGATGCTTGGGCAAGTTTTTGTACAGAAGTTTGTGCAAAACTGAATATCCCACTCACTATTTCTAAAGTAAAAATCGAACATAATAGCGGCCTAGGGCTAGAAGCTGCCGCACGCGAAGCCCGCTACAAGGCGCTTGCCAGCATAGATGCCGATTTTATTTGCCCTGATTTTATTTTATTAGCGCACCATCAAGATGATCAAGCCGAAACTATGCTGCTGCAACTGGCACGTGGCGCGGGTGTTAAGGGCTTAGCGGGCATGGCTGCCATTGATTTAAGCAGAAAGTTGTTACGCCCATTTCTAGATGCGCCCAGAGCGTCATTGGAAGCCTACGCCAGCGCAAATAAGCTCACTTGGATTAACGATGAAAGCAATGCTGACACGCATTTTGACCGCAACTTTATGCGCCATGAAATTTTGCCAAAGTTAGAAGCGCAATATCCTGCCATCAAACAAACCATCA
This sequence comes from Methylotenera sp., assembly GCA_031369365.1. Taxonomy (GTDB): domain Bacteria; phylum Pseudomonadota; class Gammaproteobacteria; order Burkholderiales; family Methylophilaceae; genus Methylotenera_A. The sequence continues at coordinate 15,235 of JANMOP010000087.1, read as the reverse complement.
GCCGCTCAGCCACGCATTTGGCGGATTGTAGCGCCTTGCTGGATGATCTAGCCCAGCTAGACTCAGCCGATGCGCTAAAGCAAAATAGGCAACAACTGAGCTTGCAAGCCTTAGTCAATTTAAGTGTGTCGCGCGCGAATAATTTAGTGCGTTGGTGGCTGGCGCAAAACCAATTAACCATGCCCAGCACGCTAGTTTTGCAGCAAATTGTGCAACAATTATTAGGCGCAAAAGCCGATGCGGCGATTCAAATTAAAGTCAGCTATTCTCTCACCGTTAGGCGCTATCAAGGCTACGCTTATTTAGTGCCAGATAGTACTGTCAGCGTGCCTATAAACCTGCTGTGGCAGGGAGAAGAAAGTGTGATTTTACCCGACAATTCACGTTTAATATTCATCCAAAAACTGGGTGAAGGCTTTGCGCTAAATCGTGTTAAAAATATTAAATTACGCATTAAAAATCGCGTAGGTGGCGAGCGCTTTAAACCAGAGCTAGGCCGCCCCTATCGCAGCCTGAAACAAGTGCTGCAAACCCACGCCATGCCACCTTGGCAGCGCGAGCAACTACCGCTTATCTTTATGGATGAAACCTTGGTGATTATCCCCAATGTGGGCGTAGATGCTAACTTGCAGGCCAACACTGATGAAATTGGTTTGGTAGTAAATTGGCTTTATAGTTAATTATACATTGATGATAATTTACTATGGAAATTAGGTTGAAAGACGCAAATTTAAAAACTAATCTTGATTTGTTCCCACTCATTTCTCCAAACCCCTAATGACCCTAAAATAGCTATCTTTTATGTTTGCTAGCGAACAGACATAGCCTCAACTTACACATAGTCTTCTTTATAAGTCGCATATTCCGTGCGGTGATTCACATCGAGGAGAATATGATGAAAAAGCCCTTAATTGCAATGCTATTTACTTTCATAGTGGCATTTGTAGTGCCGCTACAAGCCGCAGCAGATAACGAGAAAAGTTTGTATGAACGACTTGGTGGCGCTTTTGCCATTGCCATGGTAATTGACCATTTTAGTGATGCAGTTGTGCAAAACCCAGTAGTGGGAAGCGCTTCTAAAAACCCAGCCTTAAGCAAATGGCATACGCAGAATTTAGGCAGATTGCCAGGCCTTAAATTTATGAGAACCATGTGGGTGTGCGAGGTAACGGGCGGGCCATTCAAATTCTCGGCAACAAAGCCAAGTAAAACCCATTTAGGTCTTGAGGAGGCACACCGCGACCTCAAAATATCGCCAGCAGAATTTGACGAGGTAGCTGCCGAGCTAGGGCGCAGTCTTGATTTCGCCAAAGTGCCCACACGTGAGAAGGGTGAAGTGCTCGCGGCCTTTGCAGCGCATAAAAAAGAGGTAACGACTGGTTATATGAAAAAATAATGGTGGCTGGCTTCAGCAAACAATAATAGGTGGCAGGTTACGATTAAATTTGTGAATAATTTAGTGGTGTTATTTCCACCATTTTATTGATAAATTTTTAATCATTAAAATGAATATAGGCCTGTCCACCATTGTTTTATTAAATTGAATTTGAATTTAATGGAGAAAAAAATGGTGAATGAACACAAAATAATCGTAGAGAAAATAAATGCAGCTTGTGCTAATGGTGATACAGAAGCATTTTTATCCTATTTAACAGGCGACGTGATATGGACGATGATTGGCGACGAAAACCTTATTGGTAAAGAGGCGATAAGACAATTTATGTACCCAATGGGTGCAGATTTACCCAAATTTACGGTAGATACGATTATTGCTGATGGTGATATTGCGGTATGTCACGGCAACATGCAAATGAAAGGCGATGATGGGTTACCACACCCTTATGCCTATTGCGATATCTATCAATTTAGTAACGATAAGGTGAGCAAAATGACCACATTTGTTAAGCAAACAAGCACTTAATTTGGCGGTTTTTTTTGACTTTATTTATTTAACGTAATCATTAAGGAGATGAACAATGGCAACACTTAACCCCAATGTGATGTTTAAAGGCAATTGTGAGCAAGCTTTTGATTTTTATCAAACTGTTTTTGGCGGCACGTTATCAGAAAAAATGCGCTGGGCGGATAATAAAATGCCAGGCATGCAAGTGCCAGAAGCAGATAAGCACCTGATTATGCATGTTTCATTGCCAATTGGTGAATCGATATTAATGGGTGGCGATATAGTAATTAATATGGAAACCCCGATGACTTTTGGCAATAATTTTACTATTTGCATTAGTACAAAAAGTAAAGAAGAAGCCGACACATTGTTTAATGGGCTTTCGAAAAATGGTCAAATAATGATGCCCATGGATATTGCATTTTGGGGCGATTATTTTGGCATGTTTACTGATCAATTTGGCGTTCAATGGCAAGTGCTTTGTGATGCAAAACTGCTGAAATAATTGCGATTAAACCTTTTATTCTTTTATAGAGGATGAAAGCACATGAAATATAACGGTAGCTGTCATTGTGGCAAGATTGCCTTTGAAGTTCAAGGTGAAATCACTGAAGCAATGTCTTGCAATTGTTCAATCTGCTCACGCAGAGGGTCGTTGCTATGGTTTGTGCCACGCAATAAGTTGACATTACTTACCTCAGAGCAAAATGCAAGTACCTACATGTTCAACAAGCATGTTATTAAACATCGGTTTTGTGCAACCTGCGGCATCCACACATATGGGGAAGGCAGTGATGCTAGCGGCAATTTAACGGCTGCAGTCAATGTTCGTTGCCTTGAAAACTTCGATTTCTCAGCCTTACCAGTAAAGCCATTTGATGGACGTTCTGCTTGAAAGGAATGAAAAATGCGGAAATTAAAATTACAAATGCAAACATCCATCGACGGTTTTGTGGCACGACCAAACGGTGAATTAGATTGGATGATCTTGGAAGAGCAGGACGATGAGGTGAAAAACCTTGAAAACGAATTAATCGACTCATCTGACACCATTTTAATGGGCAGAAAAATGACCGATGAGTTTGTCAGCTACTGGACAAAAGCGGTAGAAAATCCTAAAAAACCAGAATATGCGTTCGCCAAAAAAATGCTTGATACGCCGAAAATCGTTTTTACAAAAACACTTAACGAGTCAAAGTGGGCAAATACGGTGCTGGCAAAAGGCGATATTGTAGAAGAAGTGAATCGCCTTAAAAATCAAGCGGGTAAAGACATCCTCGTCTATGGCGGCGCAGGATTTGTGTCGTCTTTGATTAAGGAAAATCTAATTGATGAATACAATTTCTTTATCAACCCAACAGCAATCGGTCGCGGCATGACGATATTTGGCAAATTGGAAGATAAAAGTTCAGGTTTGAAACTAAGCCATTCGCAATCTTATGACTGCGGGATTGTGGTTAACACCTATCTGAAATAATGGATGGGTGGTTATTTTTTAACGTATGCGTTAAGTAGCAACTTTAATTCAGGATAAATGATGAGCATTGAAACTAGCAAAATAACTGATGAAGCCCAAATACGGCAACTATTAGATGATTGGGTAAAGGCAACCCGAGAAGGTGACAAAGATGCGATATTGTCCAACCACGCATCCGATCTCTTAATCTTTGATGTCTTAGCCCCGTTGCAATATAAGGGAGCAGAGGCATATCGAAAAAGTCTGGACGAGTGGTGGCCGACGGATGATGGCGAAGCACTATTTAAGATGCACGAACTAAATATTACGGCGGGCGATACAGTAGCCTTTGCGCATTGTTTGATTGAGTGCGGCAAAAAACCAAACCCAGACTGGGTGCGTGCGACTTTTTGCCTGCAAAAAATTAATGGCAAATGGATGGTTACACATCAACACGGCTCAATGCCTATTAGTCTAAAAAAAGCGTAAAAACTAGTGAGCCGCACAATAAAACGGCAAACGGAAGCAATCGCTTAAAAGATATGGCGATGGCCTTACGCTTGGTTAAGCATCAACTCGAACATAGGAGAACATAAAATCACCAATGAGTCACATGGCAAAAAATGCTAAACCGTTTCAAAATGCAGTTAAATTCGATTATTTTGGATTTCGGCATGGATACGGAATCATTCGCGCTAATTTCCGTGCCTATCTAATCATCAACGCCTTTGTGTATGGTTTAGTCATCACTGGAATGGTAGCGGCTATAGTGTACCCCAGCCTTGGTACAAATCAGTTGGCGACCTTGGAACATAGCGGAACGACACAACTTGCTCGATCGTTACTTAATACTCCTTGGCTGTTCTCTCTAACCATCTTGGGCGTCAACATCGCCAGCGGTGCGATATTAATCGTGCTACCTTCGTTAATTGTTCCATTCGCTGGCATCGCTACATTTGCGTATAAGGCGTTCACTCTAGGTTTGGCCATGGCGCCAGCTGCCGCAAATACGGGGGTGGCACTAATCCCGCACTCGCTGACGATACTGATTGAATTTCAAGCTTATATCTTACTAATGCTTGGCGTATACATTTTGGGTCGGAGTTGGGTTTGGCCCGCAACTATTGCTGCCCAAAATCATCGCCAAAGTTATGCGCGCGGGCTATAACAGCTCGGTTGGCTTGGTTTGTCCACACTCCCACTATTCATCGTTGGTGCAATCTGGGAGGCGTTCTCGCTGCGCTACATGGTTGAACTACTGATCAAATGGTTGTTGTAAGAAAAAATGGTGTCTCGTGACCCCATTTATTTCTTACTCACAACTTCCCCCCAACTTTTCCCCAACTTGGTCGATATAATCAGCGTAGCCAGAGTCTGCCATTTTATCTCGCGGGATAAATGTTAACGAGGCGGAGTTAATACAGTAGCGCAATCCACCATGATCAGCTGGACCATCTGTGAAAACGTGCCCAAGATGACTATCGCCAAATTTTGAACGCACCTCGGTTCGCGACATTCCGTGCGCCTCGTCTTTTAGTTCATTCACGTTAGCGGGTTCAATTGGCTTGGTGAAACTAGGCCAGCCGCACCCCGATTCAAATTTATCAGAAGAAGCAAAAAGCGGTTCACCTGAGACAATATCGACATAAATTCCGGGTTCTTTATTGTGCAGGTGCTCTCCAGAGCCCGGACGCTCAGTGCCAGCTTGTTGCGTTACTCTATGTTGCTCGGGCGATAAGCGCAATATTGCCTCATCGGTCTTTTTGTATGTTGACATTTGCCATCCTTTCTAGGCGATTTATCAAGTTTAAACATCCATCTGTAAAATATTAGGTTACATTCTGCTTAATAATAGACCAAGTATTTAAGCTAATGCGAAAACTTGACTCGCGTTTTTACTCAATTTTAGCAATCAGTTATTTGAGTATTACTAATATTTTTTTACCACTATTGTAAAAACTACACGTTCAAACTTAACGCACTTTACTAGGTTTTAATATCGTTATTCCTTAAGCAAGCGTAACCTCGATGGCGGCATGGTTAACACAACTTAAAATAAATAATGATTTTTAAAAATAGGCTGATCATGTTTAACAAGTGTAGCAAATGATTTTCAGCGTGCGATTGCAAACATAATTGTTGATATTTGGCACAAAAAATATGCCATTAAACCATTGTCATTCGAGATACACAGCTAAATCCTCCTCTTTTATATCGACCAGATTTTTGTTAACGGTTTGGGTGATTAATAATTCAGTATTTTTATCCAAAGCGGCGCGAAGTACCCCCAGAAATTTTGGTTCAGCTATAAGAACGAGTTTGTCATAAGCATTAGTTAAACGACCTTTATTCAACAGTTCGGCCAGTTTCAGCGCAAATTGTTGTGCAATATGTTCAGTAGGCTCTTGTTTAGGACTGGTGGAATGGCGACCCTCTCCAAAACTATCAAAGATTCGACCTGGCTTGTCGGTATCAATATCCTGATTTTTCATTTTACCCTGAGGGTGGGGGATCTCTTGTAAACGGCGCATTGATTTGCCTGGCCAATTACTTTCGAACAAACTCGCACTGCTACGATTTGCAGATAGTATCCATGTGGTTGTCATCGCTTGAAGCTCCTTTGTGGGCATATACATTTATTTAAATACTATAGCTTTTAAGTGCAGTCTAATATGTACGCTAGCACACCTTTTCAGGACTTTAATTACCACTAGACAGATATTGCGAATTTGGATTAATTTCACCTAACCTTCTAACAAATGACTTTTGATTACAAACTAATTACTCATTTAATAGTTGTTTTAATTTAAACCACACATTTTCTAGCAATTCAGGTTGCGCCGCTGCAAGTGGATGCAGGCCATCGTCTTGAATCAAGCTGGGCTTGCCAGCCACGCCGTCTAACAAAAACGGGACTAATTTTATTTTGTGTTGTTTGGCTAAGATTGCATAGCTTGCACTAAAGTCTCGGCTGTATTTTTGTCCGTAATTAGGTGGAATTTTCATGCCGATTAATAGCAACTTGGTTTTAGCTGCTTTGGCTTGCAAAATCATCTTGTTTAAATTGCTACGCATGTCACTCACTGGCAAGCCGCGCAGGCCATCGTTTGCGCCTAGCTCTAGAATCACGATGTTGGGTTTGTGTGTGACAAGCATCTCGCTAAAGCGTGCTAAGCCACTGCTGGTAGTCTCGCCGCTGATGCTGGCGTTCACCACTTGATAAGCTAGTTTTTGTTGGGTTATACGAGTTTGCAACAAGCTTACCCAGCTTTGATTTTGCCCAATACCGTAACCCGCCGACAAGCTATCACCAAATACCACGATGGTTTGCGTGGCCTGCGTATGCGTGCTAGAGTTTATTAGCTTGGCCGATGCGGGCAATGCAACCAAAGCCGTTACAATGAGACTAAACCCAAGTAGCCAATTTCTTACCAGATTTGAAGATAGAAAACTTAAAAAACGAGAACGCATGTATGTTACTTTCTGAACCCAATTTAAAATCGAATAATCAATTAACGCCAATAATACTAACGTCTGTCCCTGCCATTTTAGCGACAAACTTAGCCAAAAGTGTGGGCGAGGGTGATAACACCATCGAAATTCTGCGTAATTTAAATTTAAGCGTGGCGCTTGGTGAGAGCGTGGCGATTGTGGGGAGTTCAGGCTCGGGCAAATCTACCTTGCTTGGCTTGCTGGCGGGACTGGACAACCCAACTAGTGGCAGCGTGGTCGTGGAAGGTACGCTCTTTAGCAGTTTAGATGAAGACGCGCGTGCGGCGGTGCGAGGGCTTCGCATGGGCTTTGTGTTTCAGTCGTTTCAGTTATTGGGCACCATGACCGCACTGGAGAATGTGATGCTGCCACTGCAATTGGCAAATCGTAAGGATGCCGAACTGGTAGCGATTGCTACTTTAGAAAAAGTAGGGCTTGGTGAGCGCTTAACGCATTACCCCAAACAACTCTCAGGCGGCGAGCAGCAACGGGTGGCGATTGCACGCGCATTCGCCCCGCAACCCGCTATTTTGTTTGCGGACGAGCCAACTGGCAATTTAGATATTGCCACAGGTGAACGTATTATTGACCTGTTGTTTAGCTTGAATAAAGCCTCTAACAGCACCTTGATTTTGGTCACGCATGATGAGAAGTTGGCGCAGCGGTGCAGTCGCGTGTTGACTTTATTAAACGGGCAGCTAAGTAACGGGCAGCTCGTATGAGTTTTAAACTCGCTTGGCAGCAATTATTTTCGCAATATAAATCGGGCGATTTGCGCGTATTGGTGTTCGCGTTAGTGCTGGCGGTGACATCCATCACGGCCGTCAATTTTTTCACCAATCGCATTGCGTTGCACTTAAATAGCGAGGGCGGTTTATTGCTGGGTGGCGATTTGGTGGTGCTTAGTGACCATGCCCTACCAAGCAGCTATAATGTGCTTGCCAAGCAATTTGGCTTGCAAACTAGCGCTACTGTAGAGTTTTCTAGCATGGCGATTAATAATGATAAAAACCAGCTGGCCGAGGTGAAAGCCCTAAGCGAAGGTTTTCCGCTGCGTGGTGATTTGGGCGTGCAATTTAGCGCAAATGCAGCCGTAAAAAGCATACAAAAAATTCCCAATAAAGGCGAAGTTTGGATAGAGCCTAGACTTGCAAATGCGATTAATGTGCAGCTTGGTGACAAGCTAGAATTAGGCGCAAGCAGTTTTAAAATTTCGGGAATTTTAGCACGCGAGCCTTCTCGCGGCGGCGATATGTTTAGCTTTGCGCCGCGTTTGATGATGAATAGCGCGGACGTGGCTGCGACCGAGCTGTTGCAATTTGGTAGCCGCGTAAAATATCAATTATTGGTGGCAGGCGAGCCGAAAAAAGTACAACAATTTTCAGAAAAAATTACGTTCATACTGCAACGCGGCGAGCGCGTGCAAGATGTAAAAAACGCGCGCCCAGAAATTAAAAGCGCGCTGGATAAAGCTGAAACTTTCCTCGGCCTAAGCGCGATGGTGAGTGTGGTGTTGTCGGTGGTGGCTATGCTACTAGCCAGCGCGCCGTTTGTAGCGCGCAACCTGGAAACCGCTGCACTACTACGTTGCTTTGGTGCAAGTAAAACGACCATACAAAACATTATGCTGCAACAAACCGCGCTGTTAGCCTTAATCGGCGCGGTGTTTGGCTGCGCGCTGGGTTTTTTAGTGCAAACTATTTTGGCTTACTTTGCGGGCAGATTATTTTTAGAAGCCTTACCCGCGCCCAATTATTTGCCTGTGTTAATCGGCATGGTAACGAGTTTTGCAATTCTGTTCAGCATCATGTGGCCGCACATACAGGCCATTAAAAACGTGCCCACCATGCGTATTTTACGCAGCGATGTTGAGGCAACGCCTAGCAAAATTTGGATGAATTATCTGCCCGTTGCATTGGTTATCGCCGCATTAATACTGTGGTTGGCAAAAACCTTGCAGTTGGCAGGCGCGTTTTTAGCGGGTGTTTTCAGCATATGTTTACTGGCGGGTTTGCTGGCATATTTAATGTCAAACGCGTTATTCAAAACCAGCCAAAAAACCAACAACAATGCCGTGAGCCTTGGGCTGGCGAATCTTAAGCGGCGCATGGGTTTGACGATTGCGCAAATTATCGGCTTTAGCCTAGGCGCGATGGTGTTGATGTTATTGCTGATGACCAAAAACGATTTGATGCAATCATGGACTTCATCTTTGCCAGCGGACGCTCCCAATCGTTTTATTATCAACATTCAGCCTGCGCAAGTGCCACAAGTTAAGGATTTTATTAAGCACATTGGTGTGCAATCACCACAAGTATTTGCCATGATTCGTGGGCGTCTTGTTGCTAAAAACAGCCAAACCTTAACAGCAGATTCTTTTGAAAGTGAGCGTTCTAAACGCTTAGTTGCGCGTGAATTTAATTTATCTAGCGCCGTCACCATGCAAGCAGATAACAAGCTACTGCAAGGCCGCTGGTGGCGCGCAGATGAAGCAGGTGCGCCATTATTATCCTTAGAAGAAGACATCGCCAAAGCGCTAGATATAAAGCTAGGCGACACGCTGACTTATGACATTGCTGGCAGCAAAATTACGCTTACAGTCAGCAGTATTCGCAAAGTGGAATGGGATAGTATGCGCGCAAACTTTTTTGCGGTGACGCCGCCCGAAACCTTGGCAAAATTTCCCGCCAGCTATATGACTGCGTTTTATTTGCCTAAAAATCAGGATAATAGCTTGAATGTGTTATTGCAAAAATTCCCCAATTTTACGGTAATAGATGTCGCCAGTTTAATGAACCAAGTGCGCGTGATTATGCAAAAAATGAGTTTGGCGATAGGTTTTGTGTTCACGTTTTGTATCATCGCAGGCTTAGTAGTGCTGTATGCCGCGCTGGTGGCTACGCGCGAGGCGCGTATTAAAGAATCCGCCATGTTGCGCGTATTGGGCGCATCACGCAAACAAGCCGCACTTGCTATGCTCACCGAGTTTGCCTGTATAGGCGCGGTGGCGGCTACGGTGGCGATTATCGTCGCTAGTAGCTTGGCCTATTATTTAAGCCGTTTTGTGCTAGAGATTCCTTACGCGTTTAATGTGAGCCTTGCGCTAAGTGCGCCGCTAGCTGCGCTAGTGCTAGTGCCGCTGGCAGCTTGGTGGGTGATTCGCTCTTATTTAAACGTGCCGCCGAAACAATTATTAAACAGCATTTAAGTATCTAAGTTTAAGGTTTTTAGCCTTCTATTAACCCACAACGGATGGCTAATCGCACCATTTCAACCGTGTTGTGAATGCCTAATTTTTGTTTGATAGTGGTTTGGTAATTGGCAACCGTTTTAATGCTAATGTTGAGTAACAGCGCAATTTGATTGATTTCTACGCCCTCACATAACATGCGAAAAATTTCAAATTCTCTGGCGGTCAGTTGTTGCAATAAATCTTGCTGTTTGCTATGCGATTCAACCGCGATTTTTTTAGCAATATTGGCATTAATATATATTTGGTTTTTGATCACGCTTTCTAATGCGTTTATGAGCTCTTCTGCCAAGCCATTTTTAGCCAAATAACCTTTGGCACCCACTTTGATTGCTTGGTTGGCAAAGGCGGCATTTTCGTGCATAGAAAGCACTAATAATTTTGCGTTGGGGTAGCGCGCGATTATTTTTTTGATCGCTTCTAAGCCGCCCATACCTGGCATGGAGATGTCTATGACGCAAATATCGGGCAAAAACTCACCAAAAAGCACGTAGGCGCGCTCGCCACTTTCCGCTTCTGCCACCACACTAAATCGACTTTCTTGTTCTAGCAAACGCTTGATTCCAGCGCGCACAACGGCATGGTCATCCACCAACATGACGCGTATTAAGGGGATATTCATACGGCTAAAGGCACCCAAGCAGAGAGCGCCGTACCATGCTTTAAGCGGGTTACAATTTTAAATGTGCCACCAAGCCCTTCTACACGCTCGCGCATACCAGGCAAACCCAATCCATCGCTATTGTTAGGGTTAAAACCTACACCATTATCGTTAATTTTTACCATCACGCCCGTTTGTTGGTGCCGATTTTTGGCATCGGTTTCGATAGCAATTTCGATGGTGACACTAGAAGCGTTTGCATGGCGCGAGATATTGGTTAGCGCTTCTTGCACTAAGCGATATATGGCTAAATTAATGGTTTCAGTTAAATTATTTTCAATCACTTTAATCGAAAAATGGCAATTGATAGCCTCATTTCGGCTTTTCCATGTATCCACCAAATCGTTCAGTGCAGCAATTAATCCCAGCTCATCCAATACGCCAGGCCTAAGTTTTTGCAACAAGCCACTGACTAAATCACCCAAGTGACGCGATAAATTGGTTATTGCAGTAGCGCTATCCAAGAGCTCTGGATATTTGCTTTTGGCGTGTTTTAATATCACGTTGGCATCGGTATTAATGGCAGTGAGACATTGCCCAAATTCATCATGCAAATCGCGCGCCAAACTTTTGCGCTCCGCCTCTTGCAAGGTTATAAGCTCTTGCGCAAGCTTATGATTTTGCGTCATGCTGTGTTGCAAGGTTTCTATCATATGGTTAAATTTTTGCCCAATACGCGATAATTCTGGCAGCTGAAAATGTGGCAACCGTGCTGCTAAATCGCCTTTTTCGAGTGCGTTTAATGTTTGTAAAATAGATTCAGTAGGTTTTAACGCCTGCGCAATTGCCCATGCAATCATCAAATTAACGCAGATAAAAAATAGTGCCAACAACACTAATAACTCGGTCATTTGCTTCCAAATTTCTGCATACTCATAGGTCGGGTCTGGCGTAATCACCAACTTTCCCAGTAACTGATCTTTCACATAAAATTCACGCACTGTTGGTTGCCACTTTGGCATGGTGTTGTTTAAAACACGTACAAACCAAATGGGCGCTGGGTGGCTTAACTTGTCGGCGCTGGCTAATTGGTTACTATCAAGTAAGCGATTCTTGTGATCGACGAGCTCAATTTTTAAGTGCCGCATGTGGCTAAGCTGGCGCAATTTAAAGGCGCTAAAATTATTTATTTTGGTGTCATTAACGTCAGAATTGCCAGACGCAGCCCCAATAAGCGCGCTATTAAATAAGGTCAGTGTCGATTTCTCGGCAGAGGCGATTTCTGCCAAGGTGTTCATTCTAGCGTTGTTAAAACTCAGCATAATGCCTGCCAGCATCAGCAGTAGCAATAAGCCAGTGGTAATGAGATTAAGCCGTAACTTTAAATTCAATTGCGTTGCCAAATAAGTAAATAAATGACTATAGCGGTTTTTGGCGCAATTAAAAACACTTGTTGCCGTATAAGGCCGCTAGCAGCTAAGTCGGGAATTTTTCCTAATGTAAATTTACTGTGGATTTGTTATTGTAATGGATGCAAAGTCACAAAACTTAGGCAGTCACTTAAATAAGGCAATCACTTGAACTTAGGCAATCACTTAAAATTAATAGATAAATGGTATAAATAAAAAAATGCAAACACTTTACATGCAAAAACAATTCAATTTAAATAAGCTTCATTATATGCTGTTGGCTGCGTTTGCCGCATTGGCCGCACCACAATTGGCACTAGCTGAGAACAAAGCTGAGGCACTAGAAACTGGCACAATTGAGGTGATTTCTACCACGCCCTTGCAAGGCATTGGTTTGCCGTTGGAGCAGATTCCAGCGAATATTCAAACGATTAAAGTCGATGAATTAAATAAGCAAAAAAGCTTAAGTATTGCTGATTATATTAATCAAAACTTAACAGGTGTAAGCGTCAATGATACACAAAACAACCCGTATCAACCAGATGTAAGCTTTCATGGCTACTCTGCTTCGCCATTATTGGGCACGCCACAAGGCCTATCTATATTTGTAGATGGTGTGCGCGTTAATGAGCCATTTGGCGATGTAGTGAATTGGGATCTTATTCCAAGCAATTCTATTCATAATATGAGCTTAATTCCAGGCTCAAATCCATTGTTCGGATTAAATACATTGGGTGGCGCGCTTTCTGTGCAAACCAAGAGTGGTCGCACAAACCCAGGTGGCGCAGTTGAGGCCTATTTAGGCTCATGGGGGCGTAAAGCGGGCTCTGCAGAGTTTGGTGGCGTAACGCAAGACGGTAGTATTGATTACTTTATTTCTGGCAATGTTTTCTCAGAAGACGGTTGGCGTGATTTTTCACCCAGTGATGTAGGCCAATTATTTGGTAAGGTGGGTTGGCAAAACGACAAAACATCACTCAATTTAAGTTTTACAGGCGTAGATAATAAGTTGATAGGTAACGGATTAGCACCACAAGACTTTACAAATGCGCAAGGCCGCGAGTCAATTTTAACCAGACCAGATATAACCGAAAATAAACTGGCTTTTTTTAATTTAAATGGCAGTCACTTTTTTAATGATGACGTGCAGTTGAGTGGAAATACCTATTACCGTAAAGCCAAAACAAGCACCCTAAACGGTGATGCAAATGATGACTTTAGTTTTGATGATATTAATGCAGATTTTGATGATGATGGCGATCCAGATGTAATTAGCCCAGGTGAGCTTGCTGCTGCATCTGCAGAATGTCTTGCAGGAAATGATTCTGACGAATTTTGTAGTGGCGCCATTAATCGTACTAATTCAAACCGTAAAGGTTATGGCTTTAATGCACAACTGACGTTTGGTCAAGATTTAGCTGGTATGAAAAACCAGTTTATCACTGGTGTAGGCTACGATTATGGCAGAACTGATTTCAGACAAAATACTGAGTATGGTTTAGTAAATGCCACGCGCGGCATTGATGGAGCAGGTGTTTTCAACGAGCCAGCAGAGCTGGGTTCAGACGGCATCGCATTGCCTGGCCAAGATGAAAACTTGCAAGTTAGTTTACGCGGCGTCTCTAAAACATGGAGCTTATTTGCAACTGATACTTTGTCGCTTAACCCAATGTGGCACTTAACAATGTCTGCACGATACAACCATACCAAGGTAGAGAATGAGGATAAATTCAATCCAATTCCTAATTCTATTGAGGCAGATAACTCTTCATTAACCAGTAACCAAAGCTACAATCGTATTAACCCAGCACTTGGTATTAACTACACGCCAAGTAAAAATTTAACTGCTTACGCAAGTTATAACGAAGGTAGCCGCGCACCAACAGCTATTGAACTAGGTTGTGCAAACCCCAATCAACCCTGTCGTTTACCGAATGCGTTTGCAGGCGATCCACCGTTAAATCAAGTGGTGGCTAAAACTGTTGAAGGTGGCTTAAGAGGTAAAATCAATCAAAATGTTGGATGGTCTTTTGCAGCGTATCGTGCGCAAAACTTTGATGATATTCAATTTATCTCATCAACAACCACTGGCGCTGGTTTCTTTGATAACGTGGGTAAAACCAGACGTCAGGGTATTGATGCCGCATTAAATGGTCGCTTAGATAAATTCACTTGGGCTTTGGGTTATAGTTATGTAAAAGCCACCTATCAATCAGATTTTGAAATTGTAAGTGAGCTGAATGAAACCGTGCTTGGCAGTGGAGTTCAGCAAGTGGGTAAAGGTGATCATATTCCTGGCATTCCACAACACCAACTTAAATTGCGTACTGCATATGATGTAACGCCTAGCTGGAATATCGGCACTAATATTTTTGCGTTCTCAGATCAATATTCTCGTGGTAACGAAAACAACCAGTTTAATGGCGATGGCGCAAAAGTGAGTGGCTACCTTGTGATGAACCTAGATACACGTTACAGCTTTGGTAATAGTGGCTGGCAGTTGTTTGCTAAAGTAAACAATATATTTGATCGCGAATATAACAATGGTGGATTGCTAGGCGAACATCGTTTTGATGCAACTTCTGGTCAATTTACAGGTAATGAGTCAGATACCAACGCTTTCTTTGCACCAGGCGCACCGCGCGCTGGTTGGCTTGGTGTGCGTTACGAGTTTGGCGGTGCTAAAAAATCTGCTACGCCAATTGACGATAATTAAAGCCAGTAATTAAGCTAATAATTAATCTGTGATTGTATAAAAAGCCCGCTTTAAAGTGGGCTTTTTTGTTTGTGGCACAGCCTCACATGTTATTATTTCGGCTTATGGTTATGTTACGTTTAAGCTGGAGTTTTGTATGAAGGCCTTTTTATGATATTGGGTACACCACTCACACCTTCCGCCACCAAAGTCATGTTGCTGGGCAGCGGCGAACTGGGCAAAGAAGTCATCATTGCGCTGCAACGTTTTGGGGTGGAAGTCATCGCCGTCGATCGTTACGAAAATGCGCCTGGACATCAGGTCGCGCATCGGGCTTATACGATTGATATGACCGATGCAGTTGAACTTAAAGCATTGATTAATATAGAAAAACCACATTTAATTGTGCCAGAAATTGAGGCACTGAAC
>JANMOP010000085.1:0-4071 GCA_031369365.1 Methylotenera sp. | reverse complement strand
ACAATTCTACTTCCGTACCACTGACGTAACGGGTGCGGTAGAGTTGCCAGCAGGCACAGAAATGGTCATGCCAGGTGATAACGTCTCTATCACAGTAGAACTCATTGCCCCCATCGCCATGGAAGAAGGCTTACGCTTCGCGATTCGTGAAGGTGGTCGTACCGTGGGTGCTGGTGTGGTGGCTAAAGTTATTGCATAAAAGGGTATTAATTAAAAGCTTGATTTTTGCGCATGTATTAAACTTAAAAGCTACGCTTATAACCCAGCGTAGCTTTTATGGCTAAAAGTTAAATAGGCCAATAGCTCAACTGGTAGAGTATCGGTCTCCAAAACCGAGGGTTGGGGGTTCGAAACCCTCTTGGCCTGCCAATTTAAAAATATTAGCTTATTTGTTTAGGCTAAGTAAAAGTCTTAAAAGACTAAAGTAAAGACCATAACGATGATAGAAAAAATTAAGCTGGTCTTGTCCGCGCTACTGTTAGTAGCAGGCATTGCTGGTTTTTATATGCTTGCAGATAAAGCGCTAGTATTGCGTATTCTTACGATATTGGCTGGATTAGCTGCGTCTATTGCTGTGCTATGGACATCGACACAAGGTCAAGTTGCACTTGGTTTTATTGGAGAATCAGTAGCTGAGGCTAAAAAAGTAGTTTGGCCAACAAGAAAAGAAACCATACAAACCACAGTAGCGGTATTTATCTTAGTAGTGATTGTGGCGATTTTTCTTGCAGTGGTAGATATTGGCTTTGCCTATATGGTGCAATGGTTAATGGGACGGAGTGCTTAATGAGTATGCGTTGGTATGCAGTCCAAGCCTTTTCTGGAATGGAAAAATCAGTAAAAGCGGGCATCGAAGATCGTATTGCACGTTCAGAACTGCAAGATCAATTTGGTGATATTTTAGTGCCAGTTGAAGAAGTTATCGAGATGAAAGCGGGCGTTAAGAAGATTTCAGAGCGTCGCTTGTATCCAGGTTACGTGCTTGTGCAAATGAGCATGTCTGATGAGAGCTGGCATTTGGTTAAAAGTACGCCGCGCGTGACCGCGTTTATTGGCGGCAGTGCACAAAAGCCTACGCCAATTAAGGACAAAGAAGTCGAAATTATTTTACAGCGTATGGATGATAGCAAGTCAAATCCAACGCAAAAAATGACCTTTGAAAAAGGCGAATCTGTTCGCGTGGTGGATGGTCCATTTAAAGACTTCTCTGGCACTGTAGAAGAAATTAATTACGAGAAAAGTAAATTGCGGGTTGCGGTGGTTATTTTTGGTCGTGCAACGCCAGTTGAATTGGACTTTAGTCAAATAGAAAAAGAAGTTTAATTTGAGTTTGTAGTAGATAGTTGTTAGTCCGTAGTTTTTTGGTTTTTTAGTAATTTAACGGGGAGCTTTTGATGTAATAAAGGCGCTACTACCCACATAGGAGAAGCATCATGGCGAAAAAAGTCATTGGCTATATTAAACTGCAAATTCCAGCAGGCAAAGCCAACCCAAGTCCACCAGTAGGCCCAGCATTAGGTCAACGCGGTTTAAATATTATGGAATTCTGTAAAGCGTTTAACGCTGCAACCCAAGGTGTAGAGCCAGGTTTGCCTATTCCAGTGGTGATAACCGCATTTGCGGATAAGAGCTTCACTTTTATTATGAAGACGCCACCGGCGACTATTCTGATTAAAAAAGCAGCTAATATCACTAAAGGCTCAGCCACACCGCATACCGACAAAGTAGGCAAAATTACTCGTAAACAAGCGGAAGAAATAGCAACGACCAAAATGCCTGATTTAACTGCATCAGATATGGATGCCGCAGTACGCATCATCGCTGGCAGCGCGCGCAGCATGGGCATTGAAGTGGAAGGTGTATAACATGACTAAAAGAATTAATGCGCTTCGCGCAAAAGTAGATCGCGATAAGCTTTACCCAGCTACCGAGGCATTAAATTTGGTAAAAGAAGGCGCGACCGCAAAATTCAACGAATCAATCGATACGGTGATTAATCTAGGTATTGATGCGCGTAAATCAGATCAATTAGTACGTGGCGCATTAGTGTTGCCAAATGGTACAGGCAAAGTCACGCGCGTAGCCGTGTTTGCACAAGGTGCACAAGCCGAAGCCGCAAAAGCCGCAGGTGCTGATATTGTGGGTTTTGAAGATTTAGCAGAAAGAGTTAAAGCTGGATTTTTAGATTTTGATGTAGCAATTGCCACGCCAGATGCCATGCGTATCGTTGGTACATTGGGTCAAATTTTAGGCCCACGTGGCTTAATGCCAAACCCAAAAGTCGGCACGGTAACGCCAGATGCAGCAACCGCTGTTAAAAATGCAAAAGCAGGTCAAGTGCAATATCGTACTGATAAAGGTGGCATTGTGCATTGCACGATTGGTCGCGCTTCGTTTACGATTGAGCAGTTGCAAGGCAACTTAGCGGCTCTAGTGGACGCGCTAGCTAAAGCTAAACCTGCCGCATCTAAAGGCGTGTTTTTGAAAAAAATATCGGTCTCTAGCACTATGGGTGCTGGCGTACGTGTTGATCAAGCGAGCATTGCATAAGAATTATTGCGTCGTTTTTTTAAACTACGCAAAGAAAGAACTTTGGGCTTGTTGCTTAGCTAGATAGTTACTAAAAGCTAAGTAACAAGAGCATCAAAGACCGTTGGAACCTATAAAGCCTTTAATGGCAAAGGTTTAATTGAGGCGGAATAGTGGATGGGCGAAGGAAGATTTAACTGTCTTCAATCCTCTTTCCTCTGTCTTCTGAAACCAACGCAGATGGCGAACCCGACACAGGATGGTTTTAACCTGAATAAGGACGCCGTGAGTGGTGTTGCACATCTGTGCGGCACTTAATTAACGGAAGGAGTAAAGACTTTGAGTCTAAATCTAACAGAGAAAAAAGCAGTTGTAGCAGAAGTAAGCGAACAAGTTGCGAATGCACAAGTCATCGTTCTTGCAGAATATCGCGGTACGGGCGTAGCAGATATGACTATCTTACGTGCGAGCGCTCGAAAATCTGGTGTTTTCTTACGCGTATTAAAAAATACTTTAGTGCGTCGTGCAGTAGAAAATACCGCATTTTCTGGTCTTGCAAACGACATGGTTGGCCCATTGGTATTTGGCATGAGTCAAGACCCAGTGGCCGCTGCAAAAGTGCTTAACGACTTTGCAAAAACCAATAACAAGTTTGTGATTAAAGCGGGCGCTATTCCTAACCAAGTAATGAATGCAGCAGGCGTACAAGCCTTAGCATCAATGCTTAGTCGTGAAGAATTGCTGGCTAAATTTGCACGTACACTCAACGAAGTGCCAACCAAGTTCGCACGCGCGCTTGCAGCAGTTCGCGACGCTAAAGCAGCTTAATTCACATACATTACTTTAAATTTTAAGGAACATTCAAATGGCAATTTCAAATGCAGATATTTTAGATGTAGTAGGCAAGATGTCAGTGCTGGATTTAACAGCATTTATTAAAGAAATCGAAGAAAAATTTAATGTATCAGCAGCGGCAGTGGCAGTAGCAGCTGGTGCAGCAGGCGGTGCAGATACAGCTGCAGCGGCTGAACAAACTGAGTTTAACGTAATTCTATTAAGCGCTGGCGAACAAAAAGTAGCCGTGATTAAAGCGGTTCGCGAACTGACAGCATTAGGCTTGAAAGAAGCAAAAGACTTAGTTGATGGCGCTCCAAAAGCTATTAAAGAAGGCGTTAACAAAGCTGATGCTGATGCAGCACTGAAAAAATTGATTGAAGCTGGCGCAACTGGCGAAATCAAATAATTCATTTATTTGCTTGGCTTGAGCTGACGGGAGACCGTCAGCTTTAGTCGTTTTAAAGCAGCAACAGTTGTAACAGAATGTTACAACTTTAAAAAGTAACAGCGTAACAAAATGTTACAACCAAAAAGTAACAGCGTAACAAATAGTCACAAATTTTATAATTTTAAAGATGAATAATCTTTGATGTTAGAAATCAAAACATTGCAGTGGATGAAAAGTGTTTTGTCTTCTACCCTCAAAATATCAGGAGACGCTATGAGCTATTCCTTTACCGAAAAAAAACGCATTCGTAAAAGCTT
>JANMOP010000077.1:0-1948 GCA_031369365.1 Methylotenera sp. | reverse complement strand
CCCAATTGTGCAATTTTGCCTGGATGAATGTTTTTGTTGGTCCAATCCATTTCTGAAACGTGCACTAAACCTTCAATACCCGGCTCTACTTCAACAAACGCGCCGTAGTCGGTTAAATTAGACACTTTACCGAATAAGCGTGTGCTTACTGGGTAACGGCGTGTTAATGCAACCCATGGGTCATCGCCCAATTGTTTAATACCGAGTGAAACGCGATTTTTTTCTTGATCAAATTTCAAGATTTTCGCTTCCACTTCTTCGCCCACTGTTAGCACTTCTGATGGGTGCTTAACGCGGCGCCATGCTAAATCGGTAATATGCAACAAGCCATCAATGCCGCCTAAATCAACAAACGCGCCATAATCGGTGATGTTTTTAACAATGCCTTTAACGGTTGCGCCTTCAACTAAAGAACCCATCAATGCTTCGCGATCTGCACCAGCACTGACTTCCATCACAGCACGGCGAGAAACCACGATGTTGTTACGTTTACGGTCTAATTTAATGACTTTGAAATCCCACTCTTTATTTTCAAAAGGAGTCGTGTCTTTTACTGGGCGTACATCAACCAATGAGCCAGGCAAGAATGCCATGATGCCGTTAACTGAAACGCGCAAACCGCCTTTTACTTTACCGCTGACGAAGCCTTTAACTACGCGGCCTTCGTTCATTGCGTCTTCCAAATCAAGCCAAGCTTCCATTTTCTTCGCTTTTTCGCGAGAAAGTTGTGTAGAGCCAAAGCCATCTTCTAATTTTTCGATACATACTTTTACAAAGTCGCCCACGGCCACTTCAAGCTCACCTTGAGCATTTTTGAATTCAGCAACGTCGATGACGCTTTCAGATTTAAGACCCGCGTTTACAATCACATGATCGCTATCAATAAAGATAACTTCGGCGGTGATGACCTCGCCAGAACGCATTTCTTGGCGCGCTAAGCTTTCTTCAAAAAGCGCGGCGAATGATTCCATTGAAGATGGAGTTGAGTTAGAAGTAGAAGCCATTAAATTAAAGATACCTAAAGTTTCCCACCTAGCAGTGGGGTAGTTAATAAAAGCTATGTAAACAATTTATATTGTTTAAAAACATAACATGAGTCATGCATATTACACAAAAAATAGCTTAGGTTCAATGACTTAAAACATTTTTATAGTGGTTTTTGCAATTTATTTTTATAAGCGGTAAGCACAAACTCTACGGCATCATTAATTGAGCGATAGCTAGTATCTAAAAGTATCGAATCAACCGTTTGCACAAGTGGTGAAGCTCTGCGCTGACTATCGCGTGTATCGCGTAGCTGTAAATCACGTAAAATTTGTGCGTAATTGGCAAGCATTTTTTTGCCAACAGGCTGCTGATAGCGACGTTCTGCGCGTATTTCTACACTAGCAGTGAGAAAGATTTTTAGTATAGCATCGGTGAATACCGCTGAACCCATATCTCGACCATCGGCGACTAAGCCAGGCGCAGTGCGAAAACTTTGTTGCAAGTTAAACAATGCGTTGCGAACTTGCGGGTGTATAGCAACCTCAGACGCGCCACGGCTGATTTCTTCACTTCTAACCGCTTCGGAAATCAAAATCCCGTCTAGGTAAATTTCGCCGTCATAAAATTGAATTTGTAGTGTTTGTGCTAGGGCGCCAAGCGCCTCGGCATCATTCCAAGCGATATTTTGTTGTTGGGCCGCATAAGCAACGATGCGATACAACGCACCAGAATCTAAGTAATGAAAGCCAAGCTGTTGCGCCACCAGCTGCGCAACTGTGCCTTTACCACTTGCCGAAGGCCCATCAATTGCAATTACGGGGGCGATGACTGGAATTGGATTATTCATTGTGCGATTTTAGCAAACTGTAAAAAGTAATCAGGGAAAGTTTTATTCACACATTTTGGGTCGTTAATGGTGATCGGCACGCCGCCTAATGAAACCAGTGAAAAACACATCGCC
>JANMOP010000075.1:0-20105 GCA_031369365.1 Methylotenera sp. | reverse complement strand
ACCAATTGTTGTGCTTGCGGTAATAAATCAGATGGATCATCATCTGTGCCGACTGCAAAATGAGCAAGTTGCGGCGGCACTTTGCCTAATACGTGAGTTACGCAATGAATCAGGCTTTCGCCCAAACTGCCGTGCGCAATAATTAAAATTCCAATCATGTTACCTTGACCTTTAAATAACTTTAGATTTTAAAAAACTCAATCAAGTTCACCTTGAGTCTAGCTCACGATGTCGAATAATCACATGTTGTTTTTGTTGTTTAAAATATGCACTTAATTGTTCTACAAAATAGACTGATCTGTGCTGCCCGCCCGTACAACCAATAGCCACAGTGAGATAGCTGCGATTATCTTGATTAAAGCTAGGCAGCCACTTTTCTACATAATGCTGGATGTCGGACAGCATTTCAATGACTTGAGGTTCTTTTTCTAAGAATGCCTTTACAGCAGAATCTTTGCCAGTAAGCGGGCGCAATACTAGGTCGTAATGCGGGTTAGGCAGGCTTCGTACATCAAACACAAAATCTGCATCTAGCGGCAAACCATTTTTAAAGCCAAACGACGTGAATAATAAAATCAGCCCTTGGTTGCTAATGCTGTTACTGGGCTGCGAAATAAGCTCCCGTATATAATTACGCAGTGTGTTGGCGCTTAAATTGCTAGTATCAATATGATGCCCTAAATCGGTTATGCCTGCCAATAGCTCACGCTCATGCGAGATACTTTCGGCCAATGTGGTATGCGCATTGCTTAATGGATGCTTGCGTCGTGTTTCGGAAAAGCGCTTGACCAAGGTTTCAACCGAGGATTCTAAAAACAATACTTTAACCAATATGCCGCTAGCTTTCAGCATTTCAATGGCGTTGGGAAGCGCTTCCAGTGCGGCACTGCGGCTATCGATACTAATAGCAACTTTGTGCTGATTGGTAGCGTCTAAGTGATGCGAAATTTGTGGTAATAATGTAGCGGGTAAATTGTCGATGCAGTAATAGCCGCTATCTTCCAGCACGCGCAGCGCAATACTTTTACCCGAGCCAGAAAGGCCAGTGACTATAATTAGTTCCAAACGCTAACCTTTCTTGCTTTCTAATTTTCTTTCTTTTTGCATGATTTGTTTTTGCCTTTTGCTAAACTGCTGCGTGGCGTTTATGCCGCGCAGCAATAATATATGATTGCGCACCGCCACCTCAACCAATACCGAAATATTGCGCCCCGCCGCGATAGGAATAATGACTTTGCAAATATCTACTTCTAGCACGCGTTCAAACTGTGTTTTTGCGTTAAGTCTATCAAGCTCTAGCGGCTTTTGCATATTGGCTAATTCTAGCTGAATAATCAAATCTAAGGGCTTAGTTGGTTTAACAGCATTATCGCCGAATAGGGCGCGGATATTCAAAATACCCAGCCCACGCACCTCTAAAAAATCTTGTAATAGCGCAGGGCAGCGACCCTCGATACGATCAGGCGAGATGCGATAAAAATCTACAATATCATCTGCGATTAAGCGATGCCCACGCGTAATTAGCTCTAGCGCCAGTTCACTTTTACCAACTGCCGCATCACCTTTAATTAGCACGCCAAAGCCCTGCACCTCAATAAACACGCCATGTAAGCTTGTGGTTTCTGCCATCGCTTGCTTTAAATAATGGCTTAATAAATCCATTAATTGCGGGCTTTGTATGGACGAGGTAAGTAGCGGCGTATGATGGGTATTCGCCGCGTTAATTAACTCCTTAGGCGGTTTTGCTCGATTGGCAATGATAACTGCGGCTAAATCTGTGGAATATAAATTAGTAATGGCCTGCTGCATGGCGATGATGCCAAGCGAACGTAAATAATCCATCTCCGCACAGCCCAACACTTGTACGCGGTTAGGGTGGACAAAATTTAGATGACCAATTAAGGCCAAAGATGGCTTGGTGACTTGCTTGGAATTAAGTTGTTTAAATCCGCCGTCAAGCCCAGCAACCCAGTTGAGTTTGAGCTTGAGGCGGGTTTGCTTATATAGCTCGCTAACGTTTATTTGAGCCATAGTCAAAGATTAAATTAATTAACAGATTGATCTTGCTCGATACTTTGATGCTTCACTGCGCCATTGGTTTTGTTGTGGCTGCCATTTTTTTCTTTATGTTTAACCACCTGGCGGTCTAGTTTATCCGTCAACATATCAATCGCGCTATACATATTTTCGTCTATGCACTCGGCATGTAAATCGTTGCCTGGCACGTGTAGCGTAGCCTCTACCTTGTGGGCGAGCTTTTCTACACTCATGGTAACTTTCACGTCAATCACATGATCAAAATGATTGCGGATCCTAGCGAGTTTGCTCTGCACATATTCGCGCATTGCAGAAGTAATTTCTAAGTGATGCCCAGTTAATTGTAAATTCATGACTTGCTCCTTATTGAAATTTGTTCAAAAGGCTTTTTGCCCAAAAAGGTTGATCAACTAAAACCTTTCAAACAATTTCAGTGTACACCTTTGGTTATTTTTTGCGAGTGTGAAAGTATCATTATTTACAATTTTATTAGATGATTTTTTACTTTGCTAAAGTGTATTTTGATTTTTCGTTATTCTTCCACACCGCCATTCTGGCAAAGGCCAGAATCTGGGCAAGGTTGCGTTTTGCAGCTTTTCAATAAATTAACATTCGTGAACTCCATTGGGACTGGATACTGGCCTACGCCAGTATGACGGGCCTAAAAGCCTGTCAAACGATTCATTTTGCCTACTTTTTCTTCGCGTTTGGCTTTTTTAAAGGTCACGCCTCCGCCGCTTAAATCGGGGTATTGCGGGCGTTCTTTGCCTTCAATTAAACCTGCAATGGAAAGGATTTGTAACTTAGGGAAAGCCGCGCCAGTGATTGGACTTTCGTAAAAGCCCGTTTTTAATGCTTCTTCGCGCATGGGGCGCGTAGCTGCGCTCAACGTGACAAATAGACCAATTTCGGCTTTTTCGCGCTCGACTACATGCGCTAAATCGCGCACCATCGCCACGCTCACGTTATCACCACCTTTTACCGATACGACAATTTTCTTGGGCATTTTGCCGTCATCATTAAAGTAAATCAGGCCGTCTATGCCGCCATCTGCGCCTTTCTTTTTGCCTTGGTAAGGTTGTGCATTAACCAGAGAACATGCCCACCATTGAAACTGATATTTATCGCGCAAGCTTAAATCGCGTGCGCCTTCCAAGTCTTTTGGTGTGCCTTCTACTTCAAACACAATGCCTGCAAACGCGTCTTTCATGCGTTTTTCAATCAGCGAGACCGCCAAGTGCGTAATGTCGATGCCCAACCATTTTCTATTCAATTTTTGTGCAGCATGCACTGCCGTACCGCACCCGCAGAAAGGGTCTAGCACTACATCGCCTTCGTTAGAACTGGCTTGAATAATACGCTCCAGCAAAGCAAGAGGTTTTTGTGTGGGGTAGCCAAGGCGCTCAGACGAAGTATTTCTTATTCTATCTATATCCGTCCAGTTGGTTGTAACAGGCTTTCCTTTTGTATCATCAAGATATATTTTTAAACCATCCATTCTTGGGCTTCCGTCTTGTTTTTTTAGAATTAAGCCCTGACTCCACCATTCTTCCAATTGCTCCAAAGATGCTCCCCAAGAACGATTCTCTGGTGGTTTAGTGCCACGCCATTCAAATTGACGTGTTTTAGAAGTTGTTGAGAAAGTTAAATTTTCCCCCTTGTACAAACGACCATTTTCATCAGGTTTATATCTTTTTAATTGTGCTTCAGAATATTCCGTATAAATATAATTGAAAACAAAATCGCTAGTTTTTGAATAGAAGAAAATCGTATCATTTGCTCTTACAAAACCTTTTGTTCGCATATTATGAGCATTGGTTCTTTGCCAGATGATTTCATTTTGGTAATTCTCTTTCCCAAACACCCCATCCAGCACAATCTTTAAATAATGGCTGGCGGTCGGGTCGCAATGCAAATACAAACTGCCAGTGGGTTTAAGCACACGGTGCAGTTCTAGCAAGCGATTCGCCATCATGGTCAGGTAAGCCATCATGTCGTTTTCGCCCAAAAAGCGGCGCAGGGCTTGCATCATCTCGCTCACATCAGTATTGCCACAGCGCACCAGTTCGCCAAACTCACGCTCGGCTTGTTCGTTCCAGTGCCACGTATCTTCAAACGCCTCTATCTGCGCGGCAGATTCATGGCCTTTGGGCGTTTTAAACAGCACGTTGTAATTGGCATTGCTGTTAAACGGTGGGTCTAGATAAATTAAATCGACCGTTTCATCTTTAATATATTCGCGCAGAATATCCAGATTATCGCCAAAGTAAAGTTTATTCATAGCGTCTTTCTTAAATTCGCTGGTGGAATATTCAGTGATTCGCGGTATTTTGCGATGGTTCTACGCGCCACGATGATGCCTTGTTTGGCTAAAATTTCGGTAAATTGATTGTCAGAATAGGGTTTTTTGACATTTTCACTACCCACCATTTGTTTAATTAGCGCGCGAATAGAAGTGGCGGAGGCGGAGCCGCCTGCATCGGTGGCGACATGGCTGCCAAAAAAGTATTTAAGCTCAAATACGCCGCGCGGCGTAAGCATATACTTATGCGTGGTGACGCGTGAAATGGTGGATTCATGCAATTCTAGCTCGTCGGCAATATCGCGCAAAACTAATGGGCGCATCGCCACTTCACCGTGCTCAAAAAAGTTACGTTGTCTATCCACAATGGCCTGAGAAACCCGCAAAATGGTAGAGAAGCGTTGCTGAATGTTTTTAATCATCCACTTGGCTTCTTGCATTTGCGTTTGCAAATATTGGTTAGAGCTTTCGCGGTTGCGCTTCAAAATATCCGCGTAAACTTGATTAATGCGCAACTTAGGAATCACACCATCATTTAAGGTGGCTACCCAAATGCCTTTTACTTTTTTAATGAGGACTTCATGCTGAATAAAGTGGTCACGACTAAGCTGTGCAAAATCGCTGGCTGGACGCGGATTTTGCTGTTTAATGAGGGTGTGCGCGCCTTTTAGAGCAGTCTCATCACAATTCAGTAGTTTACGTAGTTTAACAAAATCTTTACTGGCTAATACTGGTAAATAATGCGTTACTAAGTTTTTTGCAAGACTCAAATATTCGGTCTCTTTTGGTAGCAAGTTAAGTTGTAATAGGATGCATTCTTGCAAGTTAATCGCACCCATGCCAGCTGGGTCTAAGTGCTGAATAAGTTTAAGCGCGGTTTGCAGCTCGACTAATTCTATTTCTAGTTCTAACGGAAGAGACTCTGCCAGCTCCTCCAAAGATTCTTCTAAATAACCATCTTCGTTAATACTATCAATGAGCAATAGCACTAGGTTTTGGTCACGCTGTGATAGGGGCATGAGCTTTAATTGACTTAATAAATGTTCGCGCAAGCTCTGAGGTGCGATTTCTTGACGCAAATAATCGCCATCATCGTCATTATTGTTCTGTCTGCTGCCTTCATCCCATTGGCTCGCGCTGCCGTATTCTTCATAGTCTTCATCAAAATCGGTTGCAGAGAAATCCTCTTGCTGCTTAGCTATTTCTTGAGGCGCTTCAAGCGTGGTTTCTGAGGTGGTATTGCTGCTGTCTTTGGAATCTAGGGCTTGATAATCGAGATGACTAAAAGCATCAAAATCATCTCCATCCAATGGAGAGAATTCACCATCAGCGCCAATTTGCTCGGCATCCACGCCATTAGGCAATTCTGGCAGGGCAATGTTATCGTCTAAATCCACGTCAGAGTTATCACCGTCCACCAGTTCCAAAAGCGGGTTTTCTTGCAAAATGACATCCAGCTCTTGGTTAAGCTCGAGCGATGATAGCTGAAGCAAGCGAATAGACTGCTGCAACTGTGGCGTAAGCGTTAAGTTTTGTGAGATTCTGAGTTGTAGATTTTGCTTCATAGTGATACGACTACAGTTTGAAATCCTTACCTAAATACACTTCGCGCACGGCCTCGTTATTGACGATTTCTGCAGGCTTGCCAGAGGCAAATACAGTGCCGTCATTCACAATATAAGCTCTATCGCAAATGCCCAGCGTCTCGCGCACGTTGTGATCTGTAATCAGCACGCCAATATTTTTAGCGCTTAAAAATCGAATAATTTTTTGAATATCTAATACAGCTATTGGGTCAATGCCCGCAAACGGCTCATCTAGCAAAATAAAACTTGGGTTAGTGGCCAAGCAACGTGCAATCTCAACGCGGCGTCGCTCACCGCCAGATAAACTCACCGCTGTATTATTGCGAATATGCACGATGTGCAATTCCATTAATAGCGATTCTAATTGCTGGTGCATCTCTGCTTCACTTAAGCCTTGCAATTCTAGCACTGCCATAATATTTTCGGTAACAGTCAGTTTACGAAAAACAGAAGGCTCTTGCGGCAAATAGGCCAGCCCCATACGGGCGCGCTTGTGAATAGGTAGATGACTTAATTCTTTACCATCTAATAAAATGCGGCCTGCATCTAGCGGCACTAGCCCCACCATCATATAAAAGCTGGTGGTTTTACCCGCGCCATTAGGGCCAAGCAAGCCCACCACTTCACCGCTTTTTAATTGCAGTGAAATATCTTGCACCACGGTGCGCGCTTTATAAGATTTGCGTAAATTTTCTACAATGAGTTCGCTCATGATTTTGAACTTATTAAGCTTTACTGGCTTGGTTGAGATTCGAGTTGATTGGATAATCTTAATATCTTAGTCACGCTAGGCGCTTGAGATTGTGGGGCATCTGATTTAGAACCTTCTGATTTAGAACCTTCTGATTTAGAGGCATCAGGCTTAGCCGCAGGTTTATTTTTTGGCTGAATAATGGCTTTTACACGACCAGAACCACCACCTTCAGATTTAGCACCGCCAATCACTTCTGCGTATTCGGCATTGGCGTCGTAACTAATGTAGTCGCCATGTACAATATCTTCGCCACGCTTTACCCAAGCACGCGTATATAATTGCACCTTGTCCATGCGGCCATCGTATTCAATGCGCTGCGCGCTGCCCTCCATATACTCATTTTTGCCTTCACGTTTTTGCTTGAATGTAGTTGGGTTGCCTGTAGAGGTGCTGTGTTGAAAGCCTTCTTTGTCTTCGCGCACAATGAGCTTGTCGGCACGAATGGTAAGCGTACCTTGCGTTAAAATAACCGTGCCAGTATAGGTGCTGGTTTTCTTTGCATCATTGACGGTGACGGTATCAGCTTCAAGCTCAATTGGTTTGTCGCGGTCGGCCGCCTCTGCGAGCGCGTCTAGCGGCGTACAAAGGCTGATATAAAAGCCTAGACTTAACAAACTGCTGCGAAAAAGGTTGTTCATTTTTTACTCCGTATGGTCTTGCTAATAGCCTTTGTTGAAGGTTTTGCTAATGTTTTTTTGTTAAGGGTTGATTTTTTAATGGCAGGTTTACTTGCTTTAGGTTTAGCGCCAATAGGCCGCTCGTAATGTACTTTCACTCTTTTAAACAATTTGATGGTTTGCTTTTTCTTATCAAATACCATGCCCGTGGCGTGTATGACGGTTTTTGGTGCTTGTTTAATCACCACTGGGCTATCGGTTTTTGCTAAATCTTGTTTTGGTAAAATAATTAATCTCTCAGTCAGCACTTGCATTTCGCCTTTATCTTCAAACGCCTGGCGCACCACTTTTACATTATCAACCAGCACAATTTCCTCGCCATTACTAGAAACATAACCGCGCAACGCTTCTATTTGCGTATAAGGCTTATCGGCTGTGTATTGCGTAAAACGTGGCCGTTGCAGCACGGTGCTGTCATCATCAGGGAAGTGCGCCATCTCGGCTGCGGCCAAAACATAGCGCAATTTTCCAGTGACATCTGTTTGTGTAGTGACAAAATTATGCATCGTATAATCAGGATCGTGCCGATTGCTACCATCAATTTTAGGGCCTTGCTGCTCCACAGTTAGATTAATCCAAAACGTAATAATCGCTAGCGCAATGGCTAAAACTAGCGGAAAAAACAGGGCAGAACGTGCAATCATAGCTGCCTAAATTTAATTATTTAAAAACTGCGCCATTTGCGTAGTTACTTAAAAAACGGCGCCATTTGCGCGATTCATTTAAAATATGGCGCCATTTGCGCCTCCAGCGTACCTTGCGCCTGCATAATCAGCTCGCACACCTCACGCACTGCACCGCGTCCAGCAGGTGCAATTGTAATATAGTGCGCATGCGGTTTAAGTAAACGGTGGGCAGAGGGCACAGAAAGTGCTAAGCCACAACGCAGCATGGCGGGGGCGTCCACCACGTCATCGCCCATAAAAGCCACTTCATCGGGTTGTAAATGCATTTTTTGCAACAAATCGTTAAAGGCTTCTAGTTTATCTTCTACGCCTTGATAAAAATGTGCTATGCCAGTGGTTTCTGCGCGTTGCTTGACCACGTTTGAAGTGCGACCAGTGATAATCGCCATCTCTATACCCGTTTTTTTGAGCAGCTTCATGCCTAAACCATCTAAGCTATGAAAGTTTTTATACTCTTGCCCATCGTCACCAATACCAAGGCCGCCATCGGTCATCACGCCATCCACGTCAAAAATCACACATTTAATTTTTTTGGCGCGCGCTAACACACTTTCTGAGATTTCTATTTTTAAATTGGTCATTAGACTACTTTCGCTTTGAGTATATCGTGCATATTAAATGCGCCTATTAGCTTGCCTGTGTCATCCACCACCAGCAAGCCATTAATGTTTTTTTGTTCCATCAGTTCTACCGCTTCAATCGCCATTTGATTGGCATGAATGGTGTTGGGGTTAATGTGCATCACATCGCTAATTTTGGCGCTATTGCTGTGAATGCCCTTGGCAAAGGTGCGCCGTAAATCACCATCGGTAAACACGCCTATGGGGTGCATTGCCTCATTCACAATAGCGGTCAGCCCCAAACCTTTTTCGGTCATTTCGGTTAAAGCGACAGATAACAATACATCATCCCCAACGCTAGGTATGGCATTGCCAGTACGCATAATATCTTTCACTCGCGTGAGTAAGCGTCTGCCTATTTTGCCGCCAGGATGCGAACGCGCAAAATCTTCGGCCGAAAAATCACGTAAATCTAGCACGCAAACGGCCAGCGCATCTCCCAAAGCAAGCGCAGCGGTGGTACTGGCGGTGGGCGATAAACCCAATGGGCAAGCCTCTTGCGAAACTTCGGCGCTTAAATGCACATCAGATTCTTTAGCTAAAGTTGAGTTTTTTGCACCTGTGATGCTGATAATTTTTGCGCCTAGGCGCTTAATGGTGGGCACGATATTGAGTAACTCATCACTCTCGCCAGAGTTTGAAAGCGCAATCACTACGTCGCCCGCAGTAATCATACCCAGATCGCCATGACTAGCCTCGGCAGGGTGCATAAAAAAGGCTGGCGTGCCAGTACTGGCAAGGGTTGCGGCGATTTTTCCGCCCACGTGACCAGATTTACCCATGCCACTCACCACAACACGGCCATGGCAATGTAAAATAAGCTGTACTGCCGCTTCAAAATTAGCATCTAATCGTGCCGCCAAAGCACTAATTTCATGCGCTTCAATGTTTAAAACGGTGCGTGCCAGCACTAAAGTGTTTGGCTTGGCATGAGCGTCGGGTGCATGTGCGCGACCTGATTGTAGTAATGTGGGTGACATAGTCATCTAGTATAAAATAGTCATTCAGTATAAAAGGGAATGCATCAGTAATAAAGCTAAAAACAAGACTTTTTGAGTAAAATACTAAATGTAGGCACAATTTTTGCCCTATGCTCTTAATTAAACAGATATTCAACAAAATAACCTAGAAAAAAAACTTAGAAAAACCTTATTAAATGTTTGATTCTCTAACCAGTGTGCTACTGCTTTTAACCAGCTCCGTATTGGCGGTTGCGCTGTTCCGCGCTATGCGTTTACCCGCCATGCTGGCGTATTTTATGGTGGGCATGCTGTTTGGCCCATTTGCATTTAATGTATTGCCCAGCACCGAATCAAGCCGCCATGTGGCAGAGTTCGGCATTGTGTTTTTAATGTTTAGTATTGGCTTAGAATTTAGCTTGCCCAAGTTGTACGCCATGCGTAAAACTTTGTTTGGTTTGGGCGGCTCGCAGGTGCTTATTACCTTGGCTGTGACCATGCTGTTGGGCTGGCTGGCTGGCTTAAGCTTGCCTACGGCGTTTGTGATTGGCGGCGCGCTCACTATGTCTTCCACCGCCATCGTGTCAAAAATTTTAATGGAGCGTGTCGATTTTAACTCGCGTCATGGCCGTTTAAGCATCGGCATCTTGTTGTTTCAAGATTTAGCGGTAATCCCCATTTTGGTGCTGATTCCCGCACTTGGCGCACATTCTGGCAACTTCGGGTCAACTTTGGGGTTGTCGTTGATTAAATCTGCGGTGTTGCTCTTTGTGCTGTTTAAATTTGGCAAAACTATTATCAATTATTGGTTTGGTTTAGTTGCAGGGCAGCGCTCGCGCGAGTTGTTTGTGATGAACGTGCTCATGATTACACTATTGCTGGCGGCTGCCACTAAATTGGCTGGGCTATCTTATGCGCTGGGCGCGTTTATTGCGGGCATGTTGATTTCTGAAACACGCTATCGCTATCAAGTCGAATCTGACATAGCGTCGTTCCGCGATATTTTGCTGGGACTGTTTTTTATTAGCGTCGGCATGCTGCTCGATTTTAATTACCTAGTGAATCATATTGGCTTGGTACTTGGTTTGTTGCTAGCTTTTGTATTATTTAAAGCGCTAGTGGTGGCGACACTTACACGTATTTTTGGTTTTGAAACGGGCGTGGGCATTCGCACAGGCATTATTTTGGCGCAAGCGGGTGAGTTCAGCTTTGTTATATTGGCCTTAGGTTTAGAGCAAAAATTAATTGGCGGTAACGATTTGCAATTGGTGCTGGCGGCATCGCTCATTTCCATGGTCATCGCACCGTTTATCATTCAATACAATGGCCGCATTGCACGAAAATTGGTTAAAAGTTACACGCGCAATAGTAGCCAAGTAGTAGAAGAGCTGGATGGCGTGGCGAAATATTTAAAAAACCACGTCATCATTTGTGGTTACGGACGTAGTGGCCAGTATCTTGGCCGTTTTTTAAGAGAAGAAAATATCCCTTTTATTGCACTAGATATTGACCCCACGCGTGTGCACGAAGCCGCAACGGCAGGGCAGCATGTGATGTACGGCGATGCTGGTAGGCGCATTGTGCTCGAGGCTGCTGGCGCCGCGCGTGCCAAGGCACTCATTGTGAGCTATTCTGACATGCGTGCCAGCATGAAAGTGCTGCACGTGGCACAAGAAGCTTACCCTGATTTACCTGTGATTGTGCGCACTTACGACGAATCGCACATGGATGAGTTTCGCGATGCGGGTGCGACTGAAGTGGTACCAGAAGTACTGGAAGGCAGTCTTATGCTGGCTTCGCACGCGCTTGTTTTATTAGGTATTCCGCTCAATCGCGTGGTAAAACGCATTCGCTTATTTCGAGAAGAGCGTTACAAAATGTTTAAAGGTTACTTCCATGGTCTTTCAGATACGGATGTGGCGAACGAGCAGCTAGCTAGGTTGCATTCGGTTGAAATTAACAATAATTCATACGCCAAAAACCTGCGTTTAGACCAAGTCGATTTGGCGAGATTTAACGTGGAAGTGCAGTTAATACGCCGCCCGAATATGCTTGAGGATATTGCCCCGCGAGATGATATTACCTTAGCGGCAGGCGATGTGCTGGTGCTATTTGGCAGCCCACAAAGTTTAATCGCGGCAGAAATTTACTTAATCTCTGGTAAATAGTCTTGGCAAATCAAAAAATTATTGCCAAGAAAATTGTCGTAGTCGGCGGCGGCATCATGGGCTGCCTCACCGCGCTGGCGCTGGCTGAGCGCGGTTGTCAAGTGACAATCGTAGAGCGCAATGTCATTGCCGCGCAAACTTCGGGCGAATCAAGCTGGGCGGGCGCTGGCATACTTTTTCCGCTATTGCCTTGGATGTACAAAGATGAAGTGAATAAACTCGCTATGGCAGGCGCAGCCTTGTATCCCGCACTATGTGAGCGCTTACTAACTGCAACAGGAATCAACCCAGAATACACCCAAAGTGGCTTGCAAATTTTGCCCACTTTTGACGAAACAGCTGCCGTTAATTGGTGCAAATCTTATCAAATCCCAATCGTTAAAAATGTTAATGGTTTGTTTATACCTACTATTGGACAGGTTCGTCCGCCTAATTTGCTGCAAGCTTTACGGCAAATACTTATTCAAAGCGGCGTAAAATTAATTGAGAATACGCAACTTGAATCACTTAAAAATATAGATAAAATAGATGGCTGGAAAGCCAACAGCGGCGCGGTGCTTGAGGCAGATGCTTATGTCGTGACATCGGGCGCTTGGAGCTTTGAATTGCTGAAAGATACTGCCGTAAATCTCAATATAAAACCCATGCGCGGGCAGATTTTGCTCTACGACCTTTCTAGTCAACCAGCGTCAGAAATCCCTAAAAATATTATTTACCAAAATGGTTTTTATTTAGTGCCACGCCGTGATGGACTTTTGTTAGCAGGCAGCACGCTAGAAGATGTAGGTTTTGACACGAGTACCACCGAAGAGATGCGTCAACAATTGCAAACAAAAGCAGAGAATATACTGCCAAGCTTAAAACATGCCGCTGCAATCAAGCACTGGAGCGGCTTGCGGCCTGGCACACCAGACAATCTGCCAACCATTGCAATGCATCCAAGCATTCAAAACTTATATTTAAACACGGGCCATTTTAGATATGGCTTAACGATGGCACCAGCCAGTGCAGAGCGAGTGGCTTCTTTGATTTGTGCAGACCTTTATGGCTCAGCACATCCCACTTGATGGATGAGTTAGGGTGTAGTTTGCCAGCTAATATCTACTTTTCTGTGACTCGCAACACAATCACGTAGATAAAGATTGATAAGGCTTTGCTAGGGAACGCCTTTTTCGTCGGCCATTTGCTTGAAATATCCTATCACGTCTTCGCTTAAGCGCATCGTGACCGATTTTTTAAGTTTGGCCGCATAAGGGTTTTTGCGAGATTTCATTGTTGATAAATCATATTCAGTTTTCATGTTTTAATTCCTAGATTATTTCGCTTCATCTGCAGGCGCTTCAATATTCTCAAGCGCTTTCGCTTCCTCTGCAGCCAGCACTTGAGCGGCATTAATATCATTCGTGACATTATCAATAATTGTTTTTGGAATAGCACCTACCTCGGCTGAGGCTTGTTTTTGTTGTTCGCAGGCGGTTAATGTATAGGTGCATAAAGCGCAAACTAGAAATTTAAGCATAATATTTACCTATATCTAAGCGCATTCAATTGGATTCCCGCCTTCGCACCACAAGGGTACTCCGATTTACTAAGTGCTAAAGCACCTGCAAAGTCGTATGCGGAATGACGACTTACGGAATTCATTTTGCCAGCCAATCACCCGATTTACCACCCTTTTTTTCGAGTAGCTTAATCTCATTTATCACCATACCGCGGTCTGCCGCTTTGCACATATCGTAAATCGTCAGCAAGCCTAAGCTCACAGCGGCTAACGCTTCCATTTCTACGCCTGTTTGGCCTGTGGTTTCGCAGGTAGCGGTGCAGTTAACAGACGTATTCTTTTCATCAATCTCAAACGTTATATTGACCTTGGTGAGCGCAATAGGGTGACAAAGTGGAATTAAATCAGCGGTTTTTTTGCTGGCTTGAATCGCCGCAATGCGTGCAATGCCAAGCACATCACCTTTTTTGGCATCGCCTTGTTGAATGAGCTTAAGCGTGGCAGGTAACATTTTAATAATGCCGCTGGCAACCGCACTGCGCTTGGTCTGTGGCTTATCGCCAACATCCACCATGTGTGCTTGGCCGCTGTTATCAAAGTGCGTTAAAGGGTTCATGTGATACTTTCTATTCAACAATTGGTGCGCTTAAATTTTATGAACTTAGCCAATAAAGGCATTATCATAACAATAATGAAATTAAAGACCATATTAATTGTAACCTTATTGGCTGTACCTTTATTAACTGCTAAAGGCGCATTTGCAGAAAATGCTGCCTTATCTGGCAAGCTGTACAGCCCGCCTGCAAATTTAGACACCAGCTTGCCCGATTTAGGCGATGTATCGCAAACCGTGCTTACGCCGCTAGATGAGCAGTATATTGGTGATCAGATTATGCGCGAAGTGGCAGCAAGCGACGAGGTTTTGCAAGATATTGAAGTGATTGATTACCTGAATGTGCTGGGTAATAAACTAGCGGCAGCCAGCCCAGATAAACAACAAAAGTTTAATTTTTTTGTAGTGCAAGATAACTCGATAAACGCTTTTGCCATGCCAGGCGGAGTGATAGGCGTGCATACGGGGCTTATGCTAGCCGCCAATAGCGAATCAGAGCTGGCCAGTGTGTTAGGCCACGAAATAGGCCACGTAACGCAACGCCACATGGCGCGCATGTTGGCAAAACAAAAAACCGATACCTTTAAAAACATTGCAAGCATAGCCTTGGCTTTGTTGGTAGCACGGGCCAATCCAGAGTTGGCAAGCGGTGCAATGGCAACTGCCTCGGCGGCAGGCGTGCAGCGGCAGCTAGATTACACACGCGAACATGAGCGCGAGGCAGACAGAGTTGGCTTGAGCATATTAGATAGCGCAGGCTTTGATGCGCGCGCCATGCCCGCTTTTTTTACTACTTTGCAACGCGGCACACGCTTTACCGAAGGGGCTGCGCCTAGTTTTTTACGCACGCATCCACTTAATGCAGAGCGCATTGCTGATGTGTCGAATCGCGTAGAAGCCATGCCCTACAAACAAGTGACAGATAGCCTGGAGTTTAATTTAGTTAAAGCCAAGTTGCGCGCCAGCACCGGTTTGGCGCAAAGTGCCATAGACCAGTTTGAAGATAACATTAAAGAACGCCGATTTGCCAGTGAAACGGCCGAGCATTATGGTTTAGCGCTGGCCATGTTACGCAAAAATGATTTGGCAGGCGCGCAGAATCAAATAAAATGGCTAAACAAAAACGCAGCCAAAAATGCGTTTATTGAGAATTTGGCCGCACGCGTTGAAGTGGCGCGCAACAACCCGCAAGCCGCCGCCAGCCAATACGCGAAGTCTTTGAGTTTATATCCAAATCATCGCTCGCTAATTTATGGCTATGCCGAGCACTTTTTGGCAATTAATCAGCCCGATAAAGCCATTAAATTGGTGCATGATAAGCACACCTTATACCCCAACGATGCTTATTTTTATGCTATTTTAGCAAAAGCTTACACGGCGAAAAATAAAAATTTATTGCGCTTTCAGGCGCAAGGCGAATCTTATTATCGGCAATACAATTTGAAGCGGGCGATTGAACAAATGGAGTTTGCAACTAAGGCTAAAGATGGCAATTTTTACGAGCAATCGATTGTGGAGACACGCTTGAAAGAGCTTAAGCGCCTGCAAGAAAATGAAAAATTGGCAGAAGAAAGATTAAGTTAATGCAATCTATTAATTCAAAACGTAGAGTTTTTTTAGGTGTATTACTAGCTGCCACAGCAAGCGCGCTGCTATTGCCTCTCAGGGCAGTGGCTGCGATATGGAACAAAGCCGCTTTTGATGCCACTAAGCTAGAAGAAGCAACAAAAAATCTCGGCATTAATGCTGAAATTCCAAGCAAAGATATTGAAATAATCGCGCCTGATCGCGCAGAAAATGGTGCGATTGTGCAGATTGAAGTCACCAGCCGCATCTCCAATACTGAGGCTATTGCTGTCTTTGTAGAGAAAAATCCAACCGCGTTAATTGGCAATTTTATGTTCAGCAATGGCGCATTGCCACAAATAGTGACGCGCATTAAAATGGCCGAGACGTCAGACATTAAAATTATTGTAAAAGTGGGCAATCAATATTACTCAAACGCTAAAAATGTAGTGGTGCTTGAAAGCGGTTGTGATTAAAGGCCTGACTAATGGAAACTAACATGAAAATGCGCGCCAAGCTAACTGGCGAAGTGACAGAGGTCAAATTAATTATTAGCCACCCCATGGAAACTGGGCGCAAAAAAGATGATGCTGGGCAGATTATCCCAGCACTTTTCATTCAGCTAGTCACCGCAACATTAAACGATAAACCCGTGCTTGAAATGCAATGGGGCACGGGCATTTCAAAAAATCCGTACCTCACTTTTCATGTAAAAGGTGCAAAACTGGCTGACAAAATTGTCGTGACTTGGTTTGATAATTTAGGTAAAACGGGCGCAGGTGAAATATTAGTGATGGCTGGCTAGGCTTAAACTTACCGCCTCGGCAACCTTTATTCCATCTACCCCAGCTGATAAAATCCCGCCCGCATAACCTGCGCCTTCGCCACACGGATACAAGCCTTGGGTGTTAATGCTTTGCAAATCGTCATCGTTACGTTTAATGCGAATTGGGCTTGATGTGCGCGTTTCTACCCCCGTTAAAATGCCATCAGCTAAATCAAAGCCTTTAATCTGCTTAGAAAATTGCGGTATCGCCTCGCGAATGGCATCTATTGCGAACTTTGGCAGCGCAGTTTCCAGGCTGGTTAAATGAACACTGGGTGTATAACTGGGCGTGACTTCGCCAAATTGGGTGGAAGGAATGTTCGCTAAAAAGTCGCCAATTAATTGCCCAGGAGCCGCGTAACTATTGCCTCCTAGGGCATATGCTTTTGCTTCTAATTCACGCTGTAACATCATGCCCGCGAGTACGTCACCTGGAAAATCCATCTCAGGCGTAATGCCCACCACAATGCCCGCATTGGCGTTGCGCTCGTTGCGCGAATATTGGCTCATGCCGTTGGTCACCACGCAACCTGGTTCGGACGCGGAGGCCACCACAGTGCCGCCTGGGCACATGCAAAAACTATACACGCTGCGACCATTGCTGGCGTGATGCACCAGCTTATAATCCGCCGCGCCTAATATAGGGTGCTGTGCGTTTGCGCCAAATCTGGCTTTATCAATGAGTGATTGCGGATGCTCAATGCGAAAACCAATGCTAAACGGCTTAGCTTCGATGTAAATATTTTTACGATGAATCATCTCAAAAGTATCGCGCGCGCTATGCCCAACTGCTAAAACTAAGTGATTAGTTGCGATGCGCTCACCACTAGCCAGCACCACGGCTTGCACTTGGTCATTTGTAATCTCAATATCATCTACTTTAGCCTGAAAGCGAATCTCGCCACCCAGCGCTTCAATGGTTTTACGCATTTCCTCCACCATGCCCACCAATCTAAAAGTACCGATATGCGGGTGACTAACGTATAAAATCTCGGGCGGTGCACCTGCTTTTACAAACTCCTGCAACACCTTGCGGCCATAATGTTTCGGGTCTTTAATCTGGCTATAAAGCTTGCCGTCAGAGAAAGTACCCGCACCGCCTTCGCCAAATTGCACGTTAGATTCGGGGTTGAGTTTGCCTTTGCGCCAAAAATCCCAAGTA
Source organism: Methylotenera sp. (assembly GCA_031369365.1). Taxonomy (GTDB): domain Bacteria; phylum Pseudomonadota; class Gammaproteobacteria; order Burkholderiales; family Methylophilaceae; genus Methylotenera_A. Next base: position 2,648 of record JANMOP010000075.1, on the reverse strand, counting down.
TCCTTTGTTCTTTCTCTTACCGCTTTGCCTCGCTCTAATACAATTGGCCTAAAACCCGATTGTGCTAAAATTAATGCAGCGAATAAACCCGCAGGGCCTAGGCCAATGACGATGGGGCGAGACTTAACATTAACTCCCTCTCCCCTTGTGGGAGAGGGCTGGGGAGAGGGGGTATGTGCAACAAACTTATAGCTCGTATCTGGCGCAGGCCTCACATGCGGGTCGCGGCTTAATTTCGCCAATACTTTCGCCTCACCATTCACTTTCACATCCAACGAATACACCAACAAAATCGCACTCGCCTTACGCGCATCCACGCCGCGTTTAAAAATAGAAAATTCCAGCAAATCAGCTGCGTTAATTGCCAATTTTTTAATCAGCGCTGCCCTAATTTCGGTATCGGTATGGCCTTTTTCTTGCGCGGTTGATAATGGTAATTTTATTTCAGTGATTCTTAACATAAGTTTCTAGGCATGGCTTCTTATCATTAAAGTTCTAAATTTAACTGCAACAACTTGCGTAACATCGGCACTGTGACAGGTTTTTTCTCAATTAATGACCATTCGTCTAGCGCGTCTAATGTCGCCATCAGCGTAGGTAAATCGCGGCGTAAATAGCGCAGGCAGTAGTCGGTAACTTCATCGGGTAGTTTCATGCCGCGCTCGGCGGCATGTTGTTTTAGTGCAGTGGCTTTTTCATCATCGTTTAAAGGATGTAGCTGATACACCAACCCCCACGCCAAGCGCGTGGCTAAATCATCACGCAGACCCATTTGTGTGGGGGCGTGTAGGCCTGCGGTGATGAGAATATTCCCCGCTTCTTTTAATTGGTTGTATTGATTAAATAGGTCGATTTGTGCTTCGTTATTAAGCAAATGCACATCGTCCACCACCCGCGCCCCTACTGCCTCGCAGGCCGATAGTAAATGAGTTTTACCAGAGCCATTTTCACCCCATAAATAAATAAATTTAGATTGATTTTGTTGTGAAAGTGCGGCATTGAGACTGACGATAGCCTCTGCATTACGGCCTGTCACAAAATTTTGCAACGATGGCGCAGCGGCGGGCTTGATGTCTAAAAGTAATTGTTGCATGCAGATATTTTTTAACCAAGTAACTTAAACTGAGCGAGTTAAACCATGCTACTTAAGATAAGCATCGCTACCCAAATAATTATCTTTAGTATGGCGCAAACCTACTGCAATAGCAGCGCTAACAGGCAACGCCAGCAATACGCCCGCAAAACCGAATAATTGTCCGCCTGCCAGCAAAGCAAAAATCACTACTACAGGATGTAAGCCAATGCGGTCACCTACTAGCTTAGGCGTAATATAATTACTTTCTACTAACTGACCAATGGCAAATACCAACAAAACAGGTATTAGCTGGCCAAAACTGCTAAATTGCAATGCGCCAACTAATAGCGCCAAGCCCATGCCAATGGCTGGCCCTAAATAAGGCACAAAGTTAAGCAAGCCCGCAATTAAGCCAATTGGCAGCGCCATATCTAAACCCGCTAACCATAAACCTGTGGCATAAAAAATACTCATGGCTATCATCACAGTAAATTGCCCGCGCAAAAATTCCGCCAACATTTGGTCTATTTCTTGTGCAATTTCTGTGGTTTTATCAAAAATATCGCGTGGAATCAATTGACCAATACCTGCGACTAGCTCATCCCAATCGCGCAGTAAATAAAATAGCACCACTGGCAACAACAAAATATTAGCAATAACGCCAATAAGCGCCAAACTATTACTACCAGCCGTTTGCAGCACATCACCTAAAATATTACCAGCAGTTTTCCAGTTTTTAGTGATAATTTCTTGAATTTGCCCGCTATCAATGGCCAAACTGATGCCGAATTTGGATTGTAGCCAAGGCTCAAGGTTTGCGCGCAAATTGGTGATAAGCGTAGGTAATCGTTCTAAAATAATAATCGATTCTTTTTGTAATACGGGGATTAAAATGAGCAACAGCAAGGTAATTGCGCCCAAAATTGCCAGCATGACTAGCACTGTGGCTGATGTGCGGCCAAGTTGATATTTTTTTGTGCCCCACAGACTAATTTTATCCACCAATGGATCGCACATGTAGGCCAAAATGGCAGCCACTAAAAATGGCGTTAGTACTGGTAGCAAAAAATATAGCAGCAATAAAAAAGCTGCACTTAAAATTAGCCAGCGATTATCGGCAAAAAAATGACTATTAGCGTTGTTTTTTGGTTGATTTGGCATAGTGCGTTAAAATGATAGCTTAGCAAATTATACTTTAAGTTAAACTTAAATTTAGTTTCTTAGAATTTAGATTCTTAGAATTTAGTTTAATGCATAGTTAAATCAATTTTTTGAATCGAGAACAGTTTTGACAACAAATACGACAAACCCCACCTCAGTTAGCTACCGCGATGCAGGCGTGGATATGGAAGCAGGCGATGCGCTAGTAGAGCAAATTAAGCCCTACGCCAAGCGCACCATGCGCCCTGAGGTGTTGGCGGGCATTGGCGGCTTTGGTTCGCTGTTTGAAATGCCGAAAAAGTTTAAAAACCCAGTGCTCGTTTCTGGCACCGATGGCGTGGGCACTAAATTAAAATTGGCTTTCGAGCTGAATAAGCACGACACAGTGGGTATTGATTTAGTCGCCATGAGC
>JANMOP010000040.1:0-19556 GCA_031369365.1 Methylotenera sp. | reverse complement strand
AGATTATGTGGATAACTACACCCATGGCTATGCAGAGTTGAAAGCTCGCGCCAAAACCCGCACGCCAGAGTGGGCAGAAGAGATTACTGGCATCCCAGCGGCAGATATTCGACAACTTGCGCGTGAATATGCCACCACGCCACCAGCCGCAATCCGCATGGGCATTGCGCTAGAGCGCAATTATGGCGGCAGCCAAGCCATTCGTGCGGTTTCATGCTTGCCCGCGCTTATAGGCGCTTGGCGTCATGTAGGTGGCGGCGTGCTGCAAATGCCAATATGGGAACACCCGTATGATTTTATGGCCATATGCCGCCCCGATTTGATTCCAGAAGGCACGCCTGTGGTAAATATTCTGCAACTTGGCCGTGCTTTAACAGGCGAAACTAAACTTGATACGCCAATTAAATCATTAATGGTTTGGAACACTAATCCTGTAACGCAATCGCCCGAAACTGACAAAATTGTTAAAGGCCTAATGCGCGAAGATTTATTCACCATTGTGGCCGATCATTTTATTTCTGACACGGCTGCGTATGCCGATATTATTTTGCCAGCCGCCATGGGGGCAGAGCAAGAAGACATTATTGTATCGTGGGGGCATTTTTACTTAACCTACAACGCCAAATGTATTGAGCCGCCAGGTGAAGCAAAACCGAACAACGATATTTTCCGTGCGTTGGCAAAACGTTTAGGCTTTACCGAGCCACAATTTAGCATGACTGACGCTGAGCTTTTAGAAAAATATATTAATTGGCAAGCACCAGTTTGCGATGGCATTGACATGGCTTATATGCGCGAACATGGCTATGCACGCCTAAAAGTGGGCACCAAAGATGACCGCGCACCGCACAAAAACGGCAACTTCCCCACGCCCACAGGCAAAGTGATGTTTTTGATAGAAGGCGCTAAAAACTTCGTGGCTGGACCTTTCCGCCAAATGTACGACGGCTTTCAACCAGGCCAGGACCTAGACCCGTTGCCCGATTATTTAGCCTCGCGTGAATCAGCAGCAAGCAACCCAGAATTAGCCAAAAAATACCCTTTAAGTATTATTTCGCCAAAAAGTCATGCTTTTTTAAATTCTTGTTACGGAAATGTGGATGATAAAATTAAAATTCAAGGCGAACAATTTGTGCTAATTAACGCAGCGGATGCGAATAAACGCGGGGTTAAAGAAGGCGCAAAAGTCAAAGTGTTTAATGACCGTGGCGCGTTTGAAGGCGTTGCACGAATTTCTGAAGATGTGAACGCTGGCGTGGTCGTCGCCACGTTAGGCTATTGGCGGCAATTGAATAATGGCACGGTAAATTGTATTAGCTTGGCTGAGTTTGGAGATATGGGGAACTCGGCGAGTTTTAGTGATAATTTGGTGGAAGTGGTGTTGGGTTAATGATGAAGTTTCGTGCATATAGGGTAAAAGCTCAGTGAATGAGTTTGCAGTAATTATTGGTGTAATCTTATTTCCTGGACTCATTGCTGCGGTTATTTGTGATAAGTTAGTAGTGCATACTATTAAGTGGGATTCTTTTAAATACGGAATCTATTCATTCATTTTTGGTGTATTAAGTTATGTTTTACTACAAGCGATTTATGCATTCTCGCAATTATTGCCTAACTGCGACTGTTCAATAACTGCTGCTGAACAAATAGTACTTAAAGTTTGGACTATTGTTAAGCCCAAAGAGTTAGATATTTCGCTACGCGAAGTATTTTATGCAACACTTTTAGCTCCAATTATTGCAGCATTATGCGCTTCAGTAGTAAACTTTAAATTAATAAACAAGTTAGCAAAAAAATTAAATATTTCTATGAAGTTTGGAGATGAAAATCTCTATTCATTTTTTCTAAATTCAGATGATGTAAGTTGGGTTTATGTCAGGGATATTAAAAACAATATAACATATGAAGGCAAAGTAGTTTCATTTTCTGAAACTGATTCAATACAAGAGCTCGTGCTTACAAATGTCACTTTGTATTGTTATGAAACTTCTGTAAAACTATATTCAATCCCAGATATATATATTGCTAAACCAGTAGGTGAGTTTATAATTGAAACAGTACCGTCGGAATTTTTGGAGATAAAAAATGGAAAAGAAGCCGCTTAATGAAGGTCTTACAAGAGGACAGATTAAAGGTGGGGTATCAAAGCCACAGTCAACAGAATCTGTTAGACCCAGCTCTCCACCACCCGCGCCTAAACCAACCCAAGACAAACGAAAATAGTTTTTCGCTTTTATCAAGTAGGGTGTGCAAATTGATGTTTATTTGCACACCGTAAATTTAGTGTAATACTCTTTTTCGCCTCTAGGCGAGATACTTTATTTTGCTTGTCCAAAATAAAGTATCCAAACAAAAAGACACCCCCTGCCGCTTGTTTCCTGCGCTGCTTCAAAAAGTTGGGCGCTGCGGAACTCGCCCTAACAAGCCACACAAAACGTGGCTTGTCGCGGAGCTCAGACAGTCCTCGCTAAAATCCCCCAACTTTTTAAATCATCACAGGCGCGGCAGCAGGGGAATAAAACCAAAACCAAAACCAAACCCAAACCCAAAACCAAAACCAAACCCAAAACCAAAACCCTCTATGTGCGTATGTCCCTCGCCCGCGAGCGGGAGAGGGGGTGGGGAGAGGGGCAATGGTGGACACTTAAACCATCCTTTTTCGCCTCTTGGCGAGTTACTTTCTTCTGCTTGCTCAAAAGAAAGTACCCAATCTCTCACATTTCGACGGCGCTAAGCTTTTTATAACTAACCACTAAACCCAGTGTGTTTTTAACGAGAGTTCGCGTTAAAATAATCCAAATGCAAAGCACCCATCAAAAAAATCAACATCTTCATTTTTATCGCGATCAGACGCTGATTACTGCGTTTGCTGAATCTACCATAACTACAAACCATGTGGATTTGCCACCAGATTGGTGGGTTGTGATTGCCGATGTAATGGGCTCTACCAAGGCGATTGAGCAAGGCGCATATAAAAAAGTAAATACCGTAGGCGTGGCGTGCATTGCGGCGGTGGTCAATGTTGATTTAAGTGTGGAAATTCCGTTTGTATTTGGTGGTGATGGCGCTACATTTGCCATACCCGATAGCTTGCGTGAGCGGGTGGAGATTGCGCTGCGCGGCGCACAGCAGCTGGCGCAGAACAGTTTTGGCTTAGGTTTGCGTGTGGGTTTGGTGCGAGTTTCAGACTTAATGGTCGATGATTTTTGGGTAAAAGTGGGCAAATTTAAATTATCGCCACATGTGACGCAAGCGGTGTTTTCTGGGCGCGGTTGGGAGGAAGCCGAGCGACGTGTTAAAACGCCTAATGCAGCGGGGGTTATTCGTGTGCTTGCGAATGAGGGTTTGGCGGAGGCCAGTTTTGAAGGTTTTGAATGCCGCTGGCAGGGTGTGCCAAGTTTTAATGACCATAAGCTGGCTTTGCTGGTGTGCGCAACCTCTAAAAATGCTGAAACCAATCTGAGCACTTACCAAAGCGTACTAGAGAAAATTCAAACCATTTATGGCGATGTGCTGCAATATCATCCATTACATGCCAAGACCATGCGACTGAGTTTTAACCCTAAATTATTAGCACACGAGTGGCGGGTGCGTACAAGCCATTTTGTTGTGCGGCAGCGCTTATTGTATTTAGCTAAAATGCTGTTTCAAAATTTTGCAGGCATGATTTTGTTTGCTCGAAATATGGATACTGAATCAACCAAGTGGAGCGAATATCGAGATGAGTTGGTAGATAACTCCGACTTTCGCAAATTTGATGGCATGTTACGCATGGTGATAGACGGTACGGAAGCGCAAGCCACACAGTTAGAGCAGTTTTTGCATAGCGAACACCAGCTAGACCATTTGGCGTTTGGGCTACATAAATCGCGAGAGGCTTTAGTGACATGCATTGTGCGATCATTTACTGGCAACCACATGCACTTTGTGGATGGTAGCGATGGCGGCTATGCGCTGGCTGCGCGTGGCTTAAAAAGCCAGCTAATGAAAATAGTTCAGTCATAATTTTTTCAATATTCACATAGCTTTTTATGGGTGAAGTGAATTTTTTGCGTCATTCAAGCTCTTAACTTACACCTTTTATATTGGCAGATGATGATTAAGAAAAAACTGTATTTATTTGCCAGCGTTTGCTTTTTGGTATTTACGTTTAACCTTACCTTTGCCGAGGCCAAGCACACACCTAAAGACAACCCTAAAGTAGCAGATAAGGTGTTATATCAGCAATATCCCGCTTCTGCAGATGGCATAGGCAAGGTTTACCTAGGGCGGGAAATTGCCCAAGTAATGGGTTATCAAGGTGCCGCTTGGTTAGAGCGCGAAACGCGTGAAAGCGAAGAGCGTACCGATATTTTGTTGCGCGCGCTTAACCTTAAAAAAGGCATGATAGTGGCAGATATTGGGGCTGGCACAGGCTATCTATCGCGCCGCATGGCTGATGGTGTTGGCCTGCAAGGCACTATCTATGCGGTTGATGTGCAATCTGAAATGATAGGAAAACTAAAAAATCTCTCTAAAACCTACCCTAACATTAAACCAGTTTTATCTGCGCCAAGCGATATTAAACTGGCAGCCAACAGCTTAGATATGGCAATTTTGGTGGATGTTTACCATGAGCTGGAATACCCCTATGAAGTAGCGCAAAGCATTTGGACTGCCCTTAAGCCAGGGGCGAAATTAGTGCTGGTGGAATATCGCGCTGAAGACGACGCTAAAAATCAAAAGGTGCCGATTAAAAATATTCACAAAATGACACAAGCGCAGGTGATTAAAGAGATTAGCGTGTTGCCATTTAAGTGGCACAACACGGTAACTAGCCTGCCTTGGCAGCATGTAATTGTGTTTACTAAGCAGTAGCAAACTTAGTTTAAAACGGCAAAAATACCGCTGTGGCAAGGTTTTGCATGACGCGTGAGATTAATCGCTGCGATTTTTCGGCTAAGCTAATGGCGTATAAATCGGTGCGGCCTATCATTTTGCCAAATTCACGCTCAAAGCTTAAATTGCTGTCTTTGTCGTTGATTTCCTTGGTGTTAATTTCATTGCTTAGCAAATACAAATTGCCATTGGTATCACGTGCGTTTGAGAGCTTCCAAGCAGCGATTTCAATATTGCGTGCAACGTTGTAAATGTTTTGGGGTTCAATTTTATCGGTAAAGTAAAAGTCTGTTTTATCGTTATGCGCTTTTAGTAGCATAGTGTGCAGGCCGATAATAAACGGCAGTACACGGTCGTTTTGATACTGGCTATCAAAAGCTAAAAATAGGGCTTCTATGCCTTGTTTGTTATCGATTTCTTTAAATTTAAAATGATGCTGTAAATCGCCCTCAAACACCCATTCCACCATTTTTTCGGCGTTGTCAGCAGTGCTTTTGGCCAGTTCGTGCGGGTTACGTTTGTAGAGTTTTAACATTAAATTACGCAAACTTTGCGTGTTTTCTGCCAGTTCTACATCGGCCATGCGGTCGAAATCGTTTTTACCTAATTGGTTGGCAGAGCTTCTATCGCTACGCACGGGGATGGGCTTGCCTTCTACTGGAGTGCTGGTAATGCACCCAGTAATTAAGTAACAAGCTAACATTAACAGCAGCATTTTCATGCTTGCACAGTCACTTTTTTATGCATGATTCTGGCCTTGGGAAACACTACACTAAATGTGCTGCCAACGCCAATTTCGCTACGAATTTCTAGCTTGGCTTGATGGCGAATTAATATGTGCTTAACGATGGAAAGCCCTAAGCCAGTGCCGCCTGTTTCGCGACTGCGACCACGGTCAACCCGATAAAAACGCTCAGTGAGTCTGTCTATATGTTGCAGCTCGATACCTATCCCCGTATCGCGTACCGCAAATACAGGCTGCTCGTTAATCAAATTCCAAGTAATAAATATTTCACCACCTTTGGGTGTGTAACGCACGGCGTTGTTTACTAGGTTACCAAATGCGCTTTGCAGCTCATCTTGAGAGCCGTTAAGATTAAGCGTGGGGTCTGCATTCAAATGGATTTTATGTTTAGCTTTACTTAAAGCTTGGCCTAGTCCTAGCGCATCGTTTTGCACTATTTTTAATAGCTTAGCCATCTCAATTTCGTTATCATCAGGCGCTTCAACGTTACTTTCTATGGTGGATAGTGTGAGCAAATCTTCGATAATGCGGCGCATACGGCTGGTTTGATCTTCCATCATGGCGAAATAAGTTTTTAATGCCGCTGGCACCGCGCCTTCCATATCACTTAGGGTTTCTAAAAAGCCGCCAACTACCGTTAAAGGTGTACGCAGCTCGTGCGAGACATTGGCGATAAAATCACGCCGCATGGCATCTACTTTTTCTAGCTGTGTCATATCGCGGCTAATGAGTAATTTTTGCTGGCTAGCAAATGGAATCAGTTGGATTTCTAGGGTGACGTCAGGATTACGCCAAGATTTGAGTTTAAATGGTTCGTCATAAGTTTCGCTATACAAATAGGCAATAAAATGGCTATCTCTAATCAAATTGACGATGGGTAGATTTCTATCGGTGCTTAACTCTAAACCGAGTTGAGTTTCAGCATTTGGAGTACACCAATCGATAGCATTGCTGGCGCTTAGTATGAGTAGCCCATCTGGCATAGCGCTGGTGGCTAGGCTAAAACGCTCTAGTGCCAAGTTTAACTGGGTTTGATTGAAGATATTGTTGCGTTCATATTGCAATAGAGCTGCGAATATATCTTCCCAAACACCTGAGCCTTCTGGAATTGTATTGAGAGTGGGTTTTTTAAACCAGCGATGTAATTGGTGTAACCATAAAATATGGCTGACGAGATATATTAAAAGCCCAATAGAAAACACAAGTAATGCAACAATTGCACCACTTATCAGCCATAAAAACAGGCAGACTACACTCAAGGCGCAAAGGGTTAACCCTGCTTTCCAGCGAATATCGATCACAATTAAGCTTTTTAGTTAATTAAGCTTAATTATAGCGAGCTTAATGTCGATTGAATTAAATTGCTTAAACTAACTTTGCTTATGCTAACTTTGGCTTATGCTAACTTTCTTTGACGGCAGATAAGCGATAGCCTGAGCCGCGCACGGTTTGAATTAAATTTTGATGATTTGACACTGCTAAAGCATTGCGCAGCCTGCGAATATGTACATCTACCGTACGATCTTCTACAAACACGCGGTCACCCCACACTTTATCTAGTAATTGGCTGCGACTATGCACGCGTTCGGCGTTACTCATAAAATAATGCAACAGCCTAAATTCAGTAGGTCCTAAATCAATGTTGGCGTTATTGCCAGTAACACGATGCGTAGTTGGGTCTAACAACAAGCCATGAATTTCAATTGGGTCGTCGGTCATCTGCGGTGCGCGACGGCGTAGCACAGCTTTAATACGCGCGTTAAGCTCACGCGGACTAAATGGCTTGGTCACGTAATCATCTGCACCCACTTCTAAGCCGCGCACTTTGTCGAACTCATCGCCACGCGCGGTGAGCATAATGATAGGAATAGCTTTAGTGAGTTGATCAGACTTTAGACGGCGAGCATATTCAATGCCGCTCATGCCTGGCAACATCCAATCTAGCAAAATCAAATCTGGCAACGTGTTACGCAATAACTCTTGCGCGTGCTCTACGCTAAGTGCACGCATAGCGTTGTGGCCAGCTTGCGTGATGTTGAGTGCGAGTAATTCTTGTATTGCGGGTTCATCTTCAATCACTAAGATATTGGCTGGCATCGCTTATTCCAATTGAAATTATCAAACTAATTTTATGACTTTAATATGACATATTCATGACAAAATTTAAACGTTTTTTAAGATAAAACTAATGTGTAATTGCCATTTTAGCTGATTTGTAAGAGTATGTAGTTTGTTTGAATTATAAGAAATTTAAATAACACTATATAGAAAATTTCAGGGGATAGCATGGCCAGTTTTTTATCTAAAGAGTACATCACCGCACAACCCAGTTTTAATCGTTGGTTAGTGCCGCCAGCTGCATTAGCGATACATTTATCTATTGGCATGGCGTATGGATTTAGCGTGTTTTGGAAGCCCTTGGGTAGCGCGCTTATGGGCGCAGATGGCAAGCCCTTAGCGGCTTGCGCGGCAGGTGCGACTACGTTTGGTGAAAAACTATCTGGCACTATGCGCGCTTTAACCGCTACTGATTGTAACTGGACACAGTTTGATTTGGGCTGGATGTACACCTTGTTTTTTGTTTTGCTTGGCTGTTCGGCAGCGTTATGGGGGGGCTGGCTTGAGCGCGAAGGTCCACGTAAAGCAGGCCTAGTTTCCATGCTGTGTTGGTGCGGCGGTTTGCTGATTTCGGCTTACGGCGTTTACGCGCACCAATTGTGGATGATGTGGCTAGGTAGCGGTGTCATCGGCGGCATAGGGCTTGGGCTAGGTTATATTTCGCCAGTTTCCACGTTGATTAAATGGTTTCCCGATAGGCGCGGCATGGCCACAGGTATGGCGATTATGGGTTTTGGCGGCGGCGCGATGATAGGCTCACCATTGGCGACCAAATTAATGACTTATTTTGCAACGCCAGGCAATGTAGGAGTTTGGCAAACTTTTGTCACGTTAGCAGTGATTTACGCAGTGTTTATGCTATGTGGAGCACTAGGCTACCGTGTGCCGCCAGTAGGCTGGAAGCCCGCCAATTGGACACCGCCAGCCGCTTCGACCAACACCATGATTGCATCGCGCCACGTGCATTTAAAAAATGCACATAAAACGCCGCAATTTTGGTTGTTATGGATTGTATTGTGCATGAATGTTTCTGCAGGTATTGGCATCATTGGCGCGGCAGCACCCATGCTGCAAGAAACCTTTGGTGGCGCATTAATTGGTCAGCCAAGCATGGGCTTTGCCGATATTAAAATAGACGAAATACTCACAGCGAAAGCGGCGGCGGTTGGTGCAGGCTTTGTGGGGTTAATTTCACTGTTTAATATTTTTGGCCGCATTGGCTGGGCAACCTCGTCAGATAAGCTTGGACGCAAACGCACCTATTTTATTTTCTTCATCTTAGGCGCCATTTTATACTGCACCGCGACCTATATGGCAGGTATGAAATCGCTGGCCTTATTTGTAGCAAGTTTTTGCGTCATCGCTTCTATGTATGGCGGCGGCTTTGCGACTATTCCTGCCTATTTGGCCGATATGTTTGGTACGCAGTTTGTGGGCGCAATTCATGGCCGCTTGCTTACCGCATGGTCAACTGCGGGTATATTAGGGCCAGTGGTGGTGAATTATATGCACGACACACGCCTAGAATCTGGCGTGCCGTTCGACCAAATTTATGCACCAATTTTTGTGGTGCTAGCAGGCATGCTGGTGGTGGGTTTTGTTGCCAATTTACTCATAAAGCCTGTAGATGACAAATACTTTATGACCGATGCCGAACTGGCGGAAGTGCATAAACAAGCGCATGAAAAATCCTTGCAAAATGGAGCAAATATAATAGTAACAAGCGATGTGGCACAACACCCTGTATTGGTGAAACTGGTTTGGGTGGCGGTGTTAATCCCGATTAGTTACGGAGTGTGGAGCACAGTACAAAAAGCGTGGGCACTGTTTTCGTAAAAGTGCGCGCTTTAGAATTAAGCCTGATCAATTTTGGCTAAGTTAAAACTGACAAAATGTGTCAACGCTTATTGTGTAAAATAGCCTTTTTTAGCACTTTAAGAGATTGAATTGAATAAAATTACTATTAACCTAGACGGCGCTGGCAAAAAAATCGGCATTGTGCAATCGCGATTTAATAGCGATATTGGCGATGGCTTACTGGCAGCTTGTCATGCGGAATTGTTGAGACTCGGCGTAAAATCTGAACATGTTCGCATTGCTACTGTGCCTGGCGCATTAGAAGCACCGCTTATTTTGCAGCACATGGCATTGAGCGAAAAGTTTGATGCACTTATTGCATTAGGAGCGATTATTCGTGGTGAAACCTATCACTTTGAAGTGGTTGCAAACGAATCTGCACGCGGTATTTCAGAGGTTCAGTTGAATACGGGTGTGCCAGTGGCCAATGCTGTTTTAACCACAGAAGATGACGAGCAAGCGCTTGCGCGGATGCTTATTAAAGGTACAGAAGCCGCACAGGTGGCGATTGAAATGGCGAATTTGGTGCGCGCACTATGAGCGATACCAAAACTGAAGTTAAAGCAGTTAAAAAACCAAAAGTAAGTCAAAATCGTCGCAAATCGCGCGAGCTAGTGTTAAAGGCGGTGTATCGTGGCATGATTAATGCTGGTGAAACAAAACAAATCATTCTAGATGCGCAAGAAGACCCAGAATATAATAAAGCCGATGAGGCGTATTTTAAGCATTTGTTAGAAGGCGTAACTGGCAAAATAAGTGAGCTAGACCAACAAATTTCAATATTTATCGATAGAAAAATTGAAGAATTGAGCCCTGTGGAGCACGCAATTTTGCGTATTTCATCGTTTGAACTCATGTTTGATGCGAGTATTCCTTACCGTGTTGCCATTAATGAAGGGGTTGAATTAGCCAAACTTTACGGCGGAACAGACGGGCATAAATATATTAACGGTGTGTTGGACAAGGTGGCCGCAGCTACAAGGCCGCATGAGTTTAGGCGATGAAATAAGTTTAGCATTCGATTATGTTTGCAACGGTATGTTATTTAGTGGGCTTTAAATTTTGAATGTGACTCAATTTTGAATGTAGCTAGTGCGATAAAAGTAGTGCGGCTTACCGATATAGGCAAGGTGCGCGATCATAATGAAGATGCGGTTGCGAGTGATTTATCTATAGGTTTGCTTGTGCTGGCCGATGGCATGGGTGGCTATAGGGCGGGTGAAGTGGCAAGCGAAATGGCCGTGCTATTAGTAGCGGCCGAAATTACACAAGCGATGCAGGATGAATTTTATACGGAACTAGAGAAATCTGATTTACTCCCAGAATCGTATATGCTCAAAAGCGCGGTAGAGCAAGCAAATGCAGCTATTTATCAGGTCTCGCAAGATGAGCCGCAATGTGCAGGTATGGGCACTACATTGGTAACGGGTATTTTTACGAATAATAAATTGGTTATTGGGCATATTGGTGATTCACGTATGTATCGATTGCGGGGAGGAGCGTTAAAGCAGCTCACTGAAGATCATTCTTTGGTGCAAGAGCAAATTAACGCTGGCTTAATTACGCAAGAGCAGGCGCAAACCTCTAGTCACAAGAATCTGGTTACGCGCGCTTTAGGCATAGAGCCTGATGTAGAGTTGGCATTGCAAGAGGTAGATGTAGAAGTGGGCGACCTATATTTACTCTGTTCTGATGGGTTATCTGACATGGTGAGTGATGCGGAAATCGCAGAAACATTGCGTGAAGCGAATGGTAATATTACGCAAGCAGCCAATAGATTGATTCATTTAGCCAATGAACATGGTGGTGTGGATAATATTTCGGTCATGTTAGCAATAATAAAAAAAGAGTTTGCAGCTGAAAAAAGTTGGGTTCAAAACTTACTTGAAAAAGTAAAAAATTAAAGCAAACTAAATTAAAGTCAATTTTAAGGCGATTATGGCGAAGTTAAATATTTCATTAGAGGGTAATTCATTAGGTGAGTTTAACTTAGATAAAGAACGCATTACGATTGGTCGCCGTGTAGGCAATGATATTCATATTGATAACTTAGCGGTGAGTGGCGACCATGCCGTTATTACTACGATTGGTAATGACTCTTTTTTACAAGATCTGGATAGTACCAATGGCACATTGGTGAATAAGAAATCTGTTAAAAAACATGTGTTACAACACGGGGATATTATAGAGTTTGGCAGGTATCAAATCGAATATGTAAATCTAATACAGCAAAAATCACTATCGGGTCGCAGTGGTTTTGAAAATACCGCTGTAATGCGGCCAGCAAAGCTGAATGCAGTTGGTTCTAACGTGAAAGCGGAAGGTGAAAAAATACTAAATACCTCCACTACAGCAGCACTAAGTAAAGAAAATGCCACCCAAGCGTCATTAGCGCCCCCAGTGATAGGCGCAGATCAAATGTTAGGGCATTTACAAGTGTTAAGTGGCGATAACGTTGGGCATGAGTTACTTTTAAATAAAGCACTAACTACGCTAGGTAATCCCGGTGTGCAAGTAGCCGTTATTACCAAACGGCCGCACGGATATTTTATTACGCATGTAGAAGGCAAAAAAATGCCATTAGTCAATGGTAATATTATTGGTGCTCAAGCACATGCCTTAAATAACCATGACGTGATTGATTTGGAAGGCATTAAAGTGGAGTTTTACCTTACGTAAAATTAAAGGCGCAAAATTAATAGCGCAAGCTTAAGTTTAAGAGTTCTTTGCAGCTAACTAATTACATAATCCAGATAAAGGCAAAGCATAAAACCAAATGCAAACTTTAGACATGCTAAATCAACTCGAGCGCCTTAATTCTATTGGTGTTGCGCTCTCTGCTGAGCCTGATAACAACCGCCTACTTGAAGTTATTTTGCTGGGTGCTAAAGAGCTCACCAATGCCGATGGCGGCACGCTTTACTCGGTGACAGAAGATGCAAGACTCAAGTTTGAGATTATGCGTACACAAAGCCTAAATATTGCAATGGGCGGCACTACAGGTAAAGAAATCCCCTTCCCTTCTTTGCCAATTTACCTCGAAGATGGAAAGCCAAACACCAATATGGTGGCGGCCTACAGCGTAGTAAATGCTCAAACTGTGAATATTGCAGACGCGTATTTAGCCGAAGGATTTGATTTTTCTGGTACACGTAAATTTGATGAGGCGATGGGCTTTCGTTCCAAATCATTTTTAACCGTGCCGATGATGAATCATGAGGACGAGATTATTGGTGTTTTGCAATTAATCAACGCCACTGACCCACTCAGCAAAGAAATCATTCCGTTTTCCCAATCACACCAACGCTTAGTTGAATCGCTCGCTTCGCAAGCTGCGGTGGCACTCACCAATCATAATTTAATTAATGGGCTGAAAGATTTATTTGAGTCATTTATTAAGTTGATTGCCGATGCGATTGATGAAAAATCCCCCTATACTGGCGGACATTGCCAGCGCGTGCCTGAGCTAACCATGATGTTGGCTAATGCGGCGATTAAGACGAATATTGGCCCGTTGAAAAGCTTTGATATGACCGAAAAAGAAGTTTTTGAGCTTAAAATTGCGGCTTGGTTGCATGATTGTGGCAAAGTCACGACCCCTGAATCGGTAATGGATAAAGCGACTAAGCTAGAAACTATTTTTGACCGTATTCATTTAATCGATCACCGTTTTGAGCTACTAAAAGCCCAGCGCGAAAATGCTTATTTACATCAAGCTTTAGAAGCTGTTAAAAATGGGCAAGCAGTCGTTTCAAAGCAACTCACGCACAGCATCAAAGTACTTAAAAATCAGCTAGATGACGATAAAAACTTTATTCGTAAGGTTAATTTAGGTAGCGAATTTATGCAACCAACAGATATACAACGCGTGAAAGATATTGCAAGCTATGAGTATTTAGACGACTCTGGACATTCTGCCAAATTTTTAACTGATAATGAAGTGTATAACCTGACCATAGAAAAGGGCACTTTAACGCCAGAAGAGCGGACAGTGATTAATAACCACATTGTGGTAACCATTAATATGTTGGAATCCTTGTCTTACCCTAAAGATTTGCGACGTGTGCCAGAATATGCAGGCGGTCACCATGAGCGCATGGATGGACGCGGTTATCCGAAAGGCTTAACGCGCGAGCAAATGTCGATTCCAGCGCGTATGATGGGTGTTGCCGATATATTTGAGGCGCTTACCTCTAAAGATAGGCCGTATAAAAAAGCCAAAACACTTTCGGAATCGCTGAATATTTTAGGCAAAATGCGCTTAGATAATCACATCGATCCAGATATTTTTGATTTATTTGTGCGTGAAAAAATTTACTTACAATATGCCGAGAAGTTTTTAGATTTAGAGCAAATCGATGCAGTCGACCATGCTAGCATACTTGGATATGCAGACAATATAGGCTAAAAGGCTTCAATCTTTTAAAAATAATTTTGTGGCTTTGATAATTTTGGCAAATTTGCTGGTTGAGACCTCATGAAAAAACTCACCATTTGGGATTAATCGAACGTTAGGTCCAACCTTGCAATACCCCATGCATTGTATTTCTTCTATTTCAATCGACACATTTTTTTTCTGTAATTGTTGCGCTAAGGCTACGGCTATTTCTTTGCTGCCCCGCGCCGCACATGAGGGGTTATTTGGGTTTGCGCGAAAGTTAGTGCACACTAATAATTTCTTGGGTGTCAATTGTTAGACCTCAAGATTTTGTGACTGACAGCCATTGGCATCTAATTTAAGATAACTGCCTTGTTCGTACCAATCGCATAGTACCCAGCGTTCGCATACGTTGCCATCTAATAGGTGCAAGTGTTTGTTGGGGCGGTGCGTATGTCCATGAATGAAGATTGGCGGACACTTATACTCTCGTAATAAGCTTTCAACTGCTGTTAAATTCACATCCATAATTTGCATCGATTTGGTAGATTTTTCCTGCTCACTTTTGGCGCGCAGTTGCTCTATGTAAGCCACTCTATCGCTAAGCGGTTTGTTTAGAAACTGGTTTTTCCAAGTTATGCTTCGCACCTCAGAACGAAACTGTTGGTAAGCCACGTCATCTGTACACAGTGCGTCACTATGGCTTAACAGTACAAGTTTGCCATAAAGCGAAATTAGGCTTGGGTCTGGTAAAATTTTAATGCCAGTAGCGTTTGCAAAGCCTGCATCAATTAAAAAATCACGATTTCCGTGCATATAAAAAACCTGCACGCCGCTTGTTGCAAGCTTATTAAGTGCATGGATAGTTGCTTGGTGCGTACCAGCCGCAATAGCATCGTCACCCGCCCAATACTCAAATAAATCACCCAAAATATACAATGCTTGGGCTTTAGCGGCAGTATTTTCTAAGAACGCTATAAAAGCCTGCGTAATTTGTGGGCGAGAGTCACATAGATGCAAATCGGAAATAAATAGGCAATGATCCATGCGAAAATCGTGCGCTTAGCTAAATAACGCTAGCCTTTTCTATGATGACTGGCTCAACTGGTACATCGCGATGGCCTGCTATGGTGGTGGTTTTCACTGCTTTAATTTTATCTACCACGTCCATGCCTGCAACCACTTTACCGAAAACGCAATAACCCCAGCCGCTTGATGTAGGCGCGGTGTGATTGAGAAAATCGTTATCAGCGATATTAATAAAAAATTGACTGCTGGCGGAATCAGGAACAGAAGTGCGTGCCATAGCGACGGTATAATTATCGTTGCCTAAGCCATTATCCGCTTCATTTTTGATTTCATCTTTGGTCGCTTTTTGTTTCATGTTGGGTTCAAAACCACCGCCTTGAATCATAAAATCGTTAATTACACGATGAAAAATAACACCATCATAAAAGCCACCTTCTACATACTGCAAAAAATTAGCCACGGTAATAGGCGCTTTATCAGCATTCAGTTCAAGTGTAATATCGCCAAAATTGGTAGAAAGTTTAACCACAGAGTAATCCTTAAAAAATAAATTGAGAGAGTGTAAGAGTATTACTAGCTTATTATTTAGCTAGTTCAGCTAGCAGTTTTACACTTTTAATGGTGATAGATTTAATCGGCACATCAGCGTTTCTATTCATAGTGGTGGTAGGACTAAGGCCAATTTTTTGTACTACTTCAAAACCGCTGGTAACTTTGCCAAATACGCAATAACCCATTTGTTCAGGGTCTGGGCTAGTGTAGTTTAAAAATTGGTTATCTGCCAAATTAACAAAAAATTGCGCTGTAGCAGAGTCTGGGTCCATCGTGCGCGCCATGGCAATGGTGCCAGGCTCGTTTAATAAGCCATTGTTGGATTCATTTATAATTGGTTCACGCGTATTTTTTTCGGATAAATCACGTTCAAAACCACCGCCTTGCACCATAAAGCGACTAATTACGCGGTGAAAAATGGTATTTTCATAAAAACCATCTTTTACATACTGTAAAAAATTAGCCACCGTTTTAGGTGCTTTTTCGGGGTAAAGTTCCACTGTAAAATTACCTTGAGAGGTTTCAAACAGCACGCTAGGAGCCGCATGGATATTGGTTCCTAGGGCATATAAAAATAAAAATAAAATCAAGTTAAAACGAGTCATCACAACCTTATTCATTAAGCCGCACCTTCGTAAATTATTTTCCATTGTTCATTATCGAGTATCCAATATTGACGCTTACGCATTTTATTTTGCAAGCTAGAGCTTTTAAAATTTTGCTCAAAATCCACTACAACAACTGGCTGCTTAGTCGCTGGGTAAGCAAACATACTTACATCTTCAATTTGGATAGTGACTTTTGGCTTGCTTGCTTGAATACCGCGCTTGTAATCGGCCCACTTTTCGTAATCACCATCGCTATAAAAAAACTTTTTAGAGTAATAGTTTAAGTAGGCATCCGTATCTTGCGAAACCCAAGCTTTGCGCCAATTTTCAATGGCATTGACTAGCGTCTGTTTTTCAGCCTGCTGCGCAGCTAATTGCTCACTGGCATTAGTACTTTCTATCCAGTCCAGATTATTCGCGATAATCACTGGGGTTTTCCCTGCCTGCAAAAAGGGCTGCAAAGCTTTTAGGTCGGGGTTGCTCAGCACCACACAACCATCGCTGGCGCGCGGTGGACGGCTGTAAGTGTCTGTTGGGGTGCCGTGTAGCCAAATACCAGAGCCGCTTTTGTTTTGATGTTGATCTAGCTCATTGGGGTAATTAAGCGGATAAGCACCAGCACCATACATATCAGCTAACGGTTGTGTAAGTTTTTGCCCAGCAAAGTAAACCCCTAACGGTGTGCGCTTATCACCTTGCACTTGTTTATCGACGCCATTTTTGCCAACGGTCACGTAATAATCTGCCACATATTGTAGTCCGTTATCAATTTTTTTGTATAAGTACAGGCGCGATTTAACGGTGTCAACCACAATCAAATGCGCTTGCTCTGCGCCCATTTTCACTAACAAGTTGGGCTGCTGAGTGGCTTTCTTAGCCGATAGATAATATTCGATGCGCGCGCGCGCCTCTTCCCGTAAGCCATCTATTTCATTGTTGTTGGGTGTGCTGTCAGCATCTGCGTGAGAATCGCCAAAGGTTTCTAATGCATGACCTTGCGCCGTGAGTAAATCACCACGGATAAGATACGCTAGTTTGAAGTTTGGTGCGGTGCGGATAAGCTCATTCACCGTTATGAACGCTTGCTTAGTTTTACCTTCGGTAATTTCAAGCAGACTTTTTACCAACAGACTTTCGACCAAATTTCGACCAAATTTTTGGCTCAATAATTGATCCGCTAAGCTACCATGGTTAATGGCAGTAGCATTCCAAGGCAATACAACACAAATGGCTACTAAAATAGCTTTTAAAAACTTCACTTTTTGAATCAATGACATTTCAATTTTCGGTCATTCCTACTTTGATATTGTATCAATGCTTTATTTGCACAAAATTAATTGGATGCAATCTCTTGCTCAATTAGCCAAGTGTCACCGATTTTCTTTAACATCAGTGTTTTATTCGTGCGAATTGGTTTGCCGCCCGCGCTATAAGTTTGCTTAAAACTCACTTTTGCGCTATCGGTGCTATCTAATATTATTTTTTGATTGGCTAATTCAACGCTAATGTTTGCCGGTTTGCTGACACGATCTTTACGTGTTGCTTGCCATGCTTTACGGCTTTCGCCTTTGGTTGGTTTAAAGTTATCGGAATAGCTGGCAAAATATTTATCTAAGTCTTTGCTAGACCACGCTTTTGCCCAATTGTTTACCGCATTGTTAATGTTTTGTTCATCATTTGACGCTGTATTAGCCACTGGCTCAACAGGTTTTGCAGCCTCAACTTTTTTATCGGCAGGTCGAATAGGCTTGGTATCACTTTTGGCAACTTTGCTACTATCGGGCGCTTTGGCCGCTTGCGTAGATTTTCTGCCCGTGCCAAATAAATCTTTAATCATTGATAGCTTGCTTTGTGCACGTGCATTACCGTTATCCAGCTGCAACGCCTTGTCGTAAGCTTCTGAAGCCATGCGCGCATAAATATCACCTAGATTTTCGTGCGCGGTGGCATAGCTTGGGTGCGTTTTAATGGCGGTTTCTAACGCTTTTTTGGCTTTATCGTATTGGCCAGCGTCTGCATATAATACGGCTAAGTTGTTATAGGGTTCTGGCAAATTAGGATGCTTTTCGGTTAAATCAGTAAATGTTTTAATTGCGTCCTCGCGTTTACCGCTTTCAGCTTGTATGATACCTTTCATAAACAATGCTTTAGCGTCTTTTGGGTTGGCAGCCAAGTAAGAATTAATGCGATCCAACGCCGCAGCCTGCTGGCCACTTTCAGCCATTGCTGAAATATCTTTTAACTCATCTGCAAACGCAACAGAGCTTGCAAAAGGTAAAGCAACAAATAATAAGATAAGTAATTTTGTCAGAGACGATTTAAGCAAGGAGTGATGAATTATCATTATGTTATACTTAGATGAGTTGATAAAAGCGCCATTCTATCAATAACATAGCCAACATCCAATAGCACGATTGGTATTAAAGCGATAAATTACATTAATTTATCTATTTTCACTGGTTTAACACTTTATAATTCGCAAATGTTAAAAATTTACAACTCCCTCAGTCGCGATAAGCAAACATTTACCCCCATTGAGCCAGGCAAAGTACGCATGTACGTGTGCGGCATGACGGTTTACGATTATTGTCACCTCGGTCATGCGCGCGTAATGGTAGTGTTTGATATGATTTCGCGCTGGTTTCGGGCGAGCGATTATGCGGTGACTTACGTTAGAAATATCACCGATATTGACGACAAAATCATCAAGCGCGCCAATGAAAATGGCGAGACGATTGGTATGCTGACGCAGCGTTTTATAGATGCAATGGATGAAGATTCAGCCAAATTAGGCATTGTTAGACCAGATATAGAGCCACGCGCGACTGAATATATTGACGGCATGATAAGCATGATTGCTGCGCTAATTGAAAAAGGCCATGCTTATTTAGCAAGTAATGGCGACGTGTTCTATAGCGTGCGTAGCTTCGCCGATTACGGCAAGCTCTCTGGCAAAAGCTTAGACGATTTACGCGCGGGTGAGCGCGTGGAGGTTGATACGCATAAAAAAGACCCAATGGATTTTGTACTGTGGAAATCGGTAAAGCCCCACGAGCCAAGCTGGCCTTCACCATTTGGAAAAGATGGTGGCAATGGCCGTCCTGGCTGGCACATAGAATGCTCGGTCATGAGCGCGCATCATTTAGGCGCACATTTTGATATTCATGGTGGCGGCCAAGATTTACAGTTTCCGCACCATGAAAATGAAATCGCCCAAAGCGAGGCCGCGCACAGTGTAATTGGAAAGCCTTGCAAGATGGCGAATTATTGGATGCACAACGGTTTTGTGCGCGTGGATGACGAAAAGATGTCGAAATCGCTAGGCAACTTTTTTACTATTCGCGAAGTGCTTAAAAAATACGATGCCGAAGTGGTTAGATACTTTATTTTA
>JANMOP010000004.1:0-27064 GCA_031369365.1 Methylotenera sp. | reverse complement strand
GTAACGTAATTTGCGCCAATCTTGCGGGGTTAAGTTCATGATTTTAATCTCACATTTGCGCCGGCATATTAGTTGGCTTTAAAATTATTTTTAGTTTAAATATGGCAGGTGGGCGTTCTGTGGTGGTGCTTTCATCGGTGGTGCTGCCTTGCAAGTTGGCCAGCGAGCTTACATTAACAGGCTCTTGCAATATCAGCACATTTTCTACCGACTTATTTTCACGCAAGCGTATTACAAACTGGTTGACGCTATTTAAAGCCGCGCGATAATCGCCCGTAAAACCTTTAATTTCTGCATTGATAAAACCTACTTGAATCAATTTTGTAGGGTCATTGGCCGCCGCAGCTGGTTGATTGCTAGCAATTTGCCCTGAGTTAGCGCCGCCCACATCGTCTTTAAGCTCCTTATCATTGGTTTGCACCCAGCGAATTCTAGTTAATTCAATCTCTGGTGAGGCTTCAAAAGCATCACTCAATACTTGCATAAGCTGGCGCGGCGATTGGCTATTACCTTTAATAGTTTGCGCTAATTCGGCAGCGATTTTTAACTCGGTACTAGCAATAGGCGTAGTAGGGAAATTTTTTGCAATCTCTTCGTATTGCTGCTGCTGCGACCGAGTTTGTGCGCTAATAAATTGCAATTGATCCTTTTGTTGTGCGCCTTGCCATGCGTAAAAAGCCGCCAAAATTACGCCTATTGTTGCTATGCAGGCGGTTGCTATATTGATGATGCGGCGAATATTATTGATGCTGTGAATCTTGCTAAACGTGGCTGGTGCTAGGTTGTCTGGCACATTGCCATTTGCCAACAATTGCATGTGCAAAAATTCTGGGTGCGTTTTAACTAAATCTGGACTGATATTAATATTTTTGGCGTAAGCCAAAATATCCACCAACTTACATTCTAAACCTTGTTCTTGGCTAATGCCTTTTGCGATTTCCGCGTGCGAATTATCCATGGATGCCATGATTAATTGAATGGAGGTTTCGTTTGCAATTAACCGCTGGCTGGCTAAGTACATCTGCGTTTTTTCTATTTCTACCAAATAAAAGTATGCCAGCTGATTAGGCTTGATGTCTTTCATCGGTGTTAAGCGGCTCATGCGTAGCCGCCCATTATGCAAATAAGTTTGCCGCAAGCCCGAAGATAAGCGCTCGCACAGCAAAATGTGTGAACCCATTAGCTTCATTTGGCGCACCACCGCTTGGCTTAGCATAGATAGCAAATACACGCCTACCAAAGGCGCATGGTTTGCTTGAATAACATTCATCCAGCCTTGTAAAAAGTCTGAATTATTGAGTGCGACAAACAAAAAGTTGTCGTCTTTACGTTTATCGATACTGCGGTTAATAAAGTGTGCCGCGCGATACACGCTATTGCGATTAAAATTACTTAGTTTGCGCTCTACGATTTCGCGCCGAGCGCTACCAGTGGTGTGTGGCATTGTTTCTAGCTTGTAGTCTTCTTCAATCGCATCCACAATTAAGTAAATGCTAGTGCCACTGTGTTGCGCTAAAAATTCACCAAACGCCGTGTAATCTGCGTCTAAATTACTAAAAACTGCATAACTTTGCAATTTAGTGCCATGCCACAAGCCAGCCGTTAAGCTTTGGTTGGTGGCGCATAAAATTAATTTTTTAGGGTTGCTAAGCATTTTGTTAAAGTTTCATTTTTTATAGCTTCATTTTGCCAAACGAATCATATACTGGGCCTAGTACAGACATCATAATAAACGCCAAAATCAGCCCCAAAACCACAGTCAGCGCTGGTTCTAGTAGTTTAAGCATTTTTTGCATCATCTCGTTCACATCTCTATCGTAAAAGTAGCTCACGTTAAGCAGCGATTTATCCAGCGCACCTGTATTCTCACCCACTTTAATCATACGCACCACCAAAGGCGGAAATAAGCCTGCGTTGTGAAAGCTTTCACTCATGCTATCGCCCGCGTTAATCTGGGCATGGGCGCGGCTAAGTGCGTCTGCAATGACGCGGTTGCCAACGATTTTTTCGCAGGTTTTAATCGCATCTAAAATAGGGATGCCCGTTTGGTACATTAGCGCAAAATAGCGTGCAAAGCGCGCCATAATAATTTTGTGCAAAATATCGCCCGTTAATGGTAGCTTAAGTTTAAGGTAATCAAACTTGTAACGCGCCTCTGGGCTTTGCCTGATATAACCTGCGACCCCCGTTACCACCACCACTGGCAGCCCTAAAATTAGCCACCAATATTGTACAAACGCATTTGAGATGAAAATTAAAATTCTAGTATTTAATGGTAGCTCTTGGCCTAAACTATTTAAAAATTTCACCATTTCTGGCACTAGGTAAATCATTAAAAAAGTCACCGCTGCCATCACCACCACAAACACAAACAGGGGATAAGCCAATAACCGCTTAGTTTGTGACATTAACTCATCTTGCCATTTTAAGGTTTCGCTCAAGTTTTCAAACACGGTCGGTAGCCGCCCAGTTTGCTCACCCGCAGCCACTAAATTTACAAATACTTCGTCGAACACATCGGGATGTTCCGCCATGGCTTGGCTTAACATTTGACCGCCTTCCACCTCACCCGCCAATGCCCCCAATACCTTTTGAAAATAGGGGTTTTGTGTGCTCTCGCGCAAATCGTTTAAGCCATCTATAATTGGCACGCCCGCGCTGGTAAGTTGCTCTAATTGAAAGCAAAACATGACTAAATCACGATTGCTCACCTTGTTTTGTGAGAATGCTTTTGTGGATTTTTCAGTCGATTTAAAGGTAATTAAATCTAGCCCCATGCGCTCAAGGCGAATTTCTAAATCTGCCTCATTAAGCGCATCTATCTGCCCCTGTGCATGGCGGCCAGTTTGGTCAATTGCCTTATAGTTAAAGGTTGCCACGGCTTAAATTTGCCTCAAAACTTAATTTCCTCACGTCTTTATTTATTCAGTGATGCGTGAGGTGAGATCAATCACGCGCATCACTTCTTCTATAGTGGTATAGCCTTCTAAAATACGTCGCACACCATCATCGGCCAGCGTATTAAAACCTTTTGCAAGCGCCATATTGCGTAGCTCGTCAAAATGTGCGCGTCGCGCAATAAGCGAATCCATGTCAGAGTCAATACGCAGCAGTTCCATAATCGCCATGCGGCCACGATAGCCGTTTTGATTGCAGCGTTTGCAACCTTTATGCTTAAATATTTGTATCGCCTCGTTGCGTTTAACGCCCAAAATTTTGCGTTCGTCATCACTTGGCTTGGCTGATTCTTTACAATGCGGGCACAGCACCCGCACCAAGCGTTGCGCCACCACGCCGATAATATTGCCCGCCATAATATCGGGCGAAATGCCAATATCGATTAGCCTAGGAAAAGCACCCAAAGCCGAATTGGTGTGCAAAGTAGTAAATACCTGATGCCCTGTCATAGCGGCGCGGAAAGCCATGGTGGCGGTATCGGCATCGCGCACCTCGCCCACCAAAATAATGTCGGGGTCTTGCCGCATAATCGAGCGTATGCCATTGGCAAAATCCACTTTATTCACTTCTGCCACCGAAGTTTGCCGCATCATAGTAACGGGATACTCCACGGGGTCTTCCAAGGTCATAATATTGACCGCCTCGGTGTTTCGATGCGACAGTAGTGAATATAACGTAGTGGTTTTACCGCTACCAGTAGGGCCAGTCACCACCAATATGCCCTCTGGTCGCGTCATCATAAGCTTAAGCTGCTCTAAGGTGCTGGTGCGAAGCCCCATGCGCTCTAGCGGGATGATTGAGCGTTCTCTATCTAACACGCGCAATACGATATTTTCGCCATGAATGGTGGGATGTGCAGACACCCTAAAATCAATCGGGCGGCCGCATAAATTCATGTTTAAGCGACCGTCTTGTGGCGCACGTGTTTCGGCAATATCCATGCCCGAAATCACTTTTAAGCGCACCGCAACAGCTGGCCAATAACTTTTGTGCAGGCTGCGTACTTGCTGCAACACACCGTCTATGCGGTAGCGAATACGCAAAAACGCATATTCTGGTTCAAAGTGAATATCAGATGCGCCGCGTTTTACCGCATCCATCAGTAATGCACCTACCAGCCGCACCACGGGCTGCGTATATTCATCACCATCGGCTGTTAGGCTTTGATAATCAATTTCACCTGTTTCTATCTCGCGTAAAATGCCATCAACCGAGAGCTCATAACCATAAAATTGGTCGATATGTTCCTCTAATTGCGCTTCGGCTGCCAACACAGGTTTAAGCTGTATCTGCCCGCCCAGCATGGCGCGCAGTTGATCTAGCGCCACCACGTTAAACATATCCGCCATTGCTACCACCATGGTTTTAGTAGCATCTTCATAGGCAACGGGCAACAAGTGATAACGCCGCGAAAAGTCTTCTGGCACCATGCTCAATGCGTCAACATCCGCCACCACAGTGGTTAAATCAATACTTTCTTGGCCAATGGTATGTGCAACTAAATCGCGCACCATGGT
The DNA here is from genome assembly GCA_031369365.1 of Methylotenera sp. Lineage (GTDB taxonomy): Bacteria > Pseudomonadota > Gammaproteobacteria > Burkholderiales > Methylophilaceae > Methylotenera_A. The sequence goes on along the minus strand of JANMOP010000004.1, from coordinate 22,589 downwards.
TTCACTTACAAAACCCAAGCGCACCAGCTGACGGCCTAGCGGAATATCATTTTGCTCTTGTTCAATTAATGCAATACGCAGCTGATCCTGACTAATCAGGCCTTGCTGCATCATAAGTTCGCCTAAGCGTAGTTTACGTCGCTGTTCTACCATTTATTCAAGTTCTGCCATTTGTTCAAGTTCCTGCTATTTGTAAGCTCTGTAACGCTTTCACATAAAATTCCTTCCCCATTCAAGGGGATACCAGTTCTTGGCATCACCGCAGAATATACCCGCTAAAGCGGCTTATTCATGCGCGAAAGGCTAGGATGGGGGTAAATTTAGTTAAAAGTGATTAACATCCCATTAATACATATACACAATTTTACCCCCACCCCTCCCTCCCCCTAAAAGGGTGAGGGTGTATTGGTTATTGAATCGCAGCAATACGCGCTTCGAGCGCGGCTTTGTCTATACTGCTGGCGCTAGACGCTTGCGCTAACGCACGTTGGTAATACGGTAAAGCCAATTTCGGTTTGCCCATCTGGTCTAAACTCACTGCTAGATTAAAGGTATTATCTGCGCTGCCATTCAAACTATAGGCATCAAAATATGCCTGCTGCGCGGCTGGCCACTGGCTTTGCTCGGCATACAAATTACCCAACGCCACATGTAAATTAGCATCGTTAGGATTTTTAGCTAGCATATTTTTAATGCGGCTTTCGCTATTTGCCTCGTTACCTTGTGGTTGAGTGTCGAGCAACGCCGCTTGCGCCATGCTGTTGCGCGGATCAAGCTCTAGCACTTTAGCAAACCAACCATTCGCATCTGCCACGCGGCCTTGACGTGAGGCAATCGCGCCTAAACCCAGTAGCGCATCCACATTACGCACATCGCGCTGCAATACTTGTTTGTAAAGCTTTTGTGCTTTTGCATCATCACCCGCGTTGTAAGCCTCGTAAGCGCTCATTAAAACGGGATTAACGCCTGCCGCTTCTGATTTTGTTTTACTCACATTGATAGACGCGCTAGGCGATGCGATTGGCTCACCAAATGGTAACGATGTTGATTTGCGGGCTTTTTTATTGGCTTTTACAGGTACGATGGCTTCATTAGTTTCGACTAACATTACATCTGATGCACTTTCGCCCACAACAACTTCAACTTCACTATCACGAGTCGCTTGCCGCTTAACCATTTTTTTAACGGGTAATGCTGGCGCTTGTTGCTGTTCAGCCAGTTGTACTGTTTCATCAGGCTCAAATGCTTGCGGTGGCGGCGTTTCTGTTACTGGTATCTGGGGCAAAGTTGCACTGCTTTCAGGCAACTGCTCTGAAAGCTGCTCTGGTACTTGTTTCTGGGCTTGTGTTTGTATCTGGGCTGGCGCTTGTGTCTGAGCTTGTATTTGTAACTGCACTTCTAATTGCTCAGGTAATTGCTCTGGCAACCTAGGTGGAATCAACACATCGGGCGTAGTATCGACAAACTGATAAAAATAAATGCCCATCACCAGCAAAGCCAGTAAACCCGCGCCTGCTATCAAAGCTAAACTGGTATTTCGATTGTTAGCTTCAACGCCTTTGGCAGAAAATACATTGGCTGCGCTTTTGTGTGAGGCAGATGTGGCTGGGGCGGAAGAAGCTGATGCAGTGGAAGAAGCTAGTGAAGGTGCGGAATCCCTAGTATTCTGTTTAGCCGCGCTAGTGCTAGGTTTGTTTGCTATAACAGGCTGTGCAGGGTGGCTATTTGTGGGGCTAAGCGATAGTTTTAAGTCTTGACTCGCTAGACCTTTAGCCTTGCTTTTTTCTGCCTGCGTTTTAATATTAGAATGCTCAATCTTATCATTCACAGACATATCAATCACAGACTTATCATTCTCGGCCTTATCCAGCGCTTTAATTAAAAGACTCATTTGGCAGCAAACTCACGAATCAATTCGCGTCTTCCAGCACGTTTTGTAATTGTTGTGCTGGTAAATACTGTTTGTAAGATTGCAGCTCATCGCTTTCTAGACTGGCGTTAGTTATGACGGTTGGGCGCAAGAATATAATTAACTCGGTTTTTTTAGATTTACTATTTCTTACACCAAACGCATTTCCAACCACTGGCGTTGAAACCAATCCTGGAATTCCACTTTTAGTTTTTATAATTTCATCTTGCATTAAACCACCCAGCACCACCGTATTGCCACTGCCCACTTGCAACATAGATTCCATTTCCCTCACCTCTATCTCAGGGATGCTATTTTCAATTCCGCTAGCTTTAATAGCAGGGTTTGGATCTAGCTTAAAACCTGATTGCCTTGCAATAGTTGGTCGCACGTTTAGTGTCACCATCGTGTTTTCATTAATTTGTGGCGTAACTGACATCCAAACACCAACAGGAATTGTGTGCGGTGTGGTGGTAACACTGGTAAGAGAGTTTGTTTGGTTTTGATTAGTTTCAGCATTCACAGTAAAATAAACTAGATTGTTGACCACTTTTAAAATTGCAGTTTGGCTATTCAGCACCATTAATTTAGGGCTTGAAAGTACTTTTGTATCGCCAAATGTTTGTAGCAAACGAATAGAAGCTGCTATATCACCCAAGCGCGTTGATTTATTGAAACCAATTGCAATTCTGGGCGCGGCTGTTAATGCGTTGCCTAATAAATTTTGCTGAAACGTAAACCCATCCAATGCGCCACCTTGACCAAGCCTGCTCCAATCCACCCCTGCTTGAAAGTCATCGTTTAAAGTAATTTCTACAATAGAGGCTTCAATTAATACTTGTCGCCTAGCACCAACTTGCACCCTATCAATAAACTCTTGTATTGCCTTATGCTGCCTTGATGATGCGCGCACACTTAGCACACCTGTTTCTCTATGAGCAATTACATTTGCAGCAAAAAGTTGTCTGTATTCCTTCGCATTACTTTCTTTAATCGCATCTTTTCTTGCGATGCTTGCAGCATCTAAGTCTTGATTTCCACTTACAGATGCACCATTTGCACTTCCCGATAACGCACCCGTTCTACCTGCTGCAGCGGCAGAGCCTTCACCTCTTCCGCTTACTGATTCACTAGATTTAAAGGACTCTCTTAAGTCACTATCAACTGACAATCTCCCAATCAGCACTTCTTTGTCACTTTCCAAAAGAATATCCTTAATATTTTGTATTAAAGAATCCCAAAAGTAGTTTTTAGATTCTGACTCTACCGAAGTAGAGGAGGTGTTACTACCCCCCGTAGAACCGCTGCTACTGGTTGTACTGCTTGCACCACCAGCCCCAGTAACTGTGGTGTTTGATGCAGAAGCAATTTCGTTAGCCACACTCACGCTACCTTTAGTAGTGCGCTGCATATTCACGTAGTTAATCTGATAAGTTTTTAGCACTGGCGTATCGGGCGCGATATACAGCACATTACCATCCATTTTATAAGTTAAATCCACTTGTCTTGCCAAGCGCTCTAAAATGGCGGGCAAAGTTTGATCTACCGCATTTAAAGTGGCACGGCCTTGTATGCTGGGGTGAATATCTATATTGAGTTTGCTTTCGCGCGCAAGCGCGAACAAAATTTCTTTTACTGGCACTTCGTTCACCACTACGCTATAGGTTTGCGCTTTGCTGGTGGCTTTGGGCGGTGGTAGGATTGGTGCGCTTCTTACCAATTTGGGGATAGGTGCAATGGCGGCAGCTTGATTGGCATTTTGAGTGCTGGGGTTAGTGCTGGCCTTGCCATCAATGTGACCTTGAGATGGCTGTACTTTTGACTGATGTGCACAAGCCGCGAGCATCAAGCCAATTACAGTAACTAAACTAATTTTAGTACGGTTAATCTTGTTGTTGTTTATAAGCACGGCGTGCTAACTCCCAAAGAATTTTATACGCTCTGTTTTATCGCATAATCCGCATTAAATTGCAATACTAACTTGTTGAAATTTTTATAATTATTGGTTTTTAATTAAGTTTTCAACATATTTAATTAGTTTCTTGCAACACGCCAGCAATGGTTCGCAATTGCGGGCGATTTTTTTGAATTTCAATTGGTAACTTTTCTAGCGCCTGCGATGCTTCAAAACGATTGGCAAAACTGCCATACAGCACGCTTAAAAAAGGCAAATTATTTACTTTTGTTCGGTAAACATAAATATTATCTAATTCGAATTGACTGCTTAATTTTTCCAAGTCATTTTTAAGTTGCTCATCGCTACTTGCCCCCATTAATTGTATGCTAACTGTAGTAGGCGCTTGGCTTGTCAGCCAAGCCGTTGTTGCGTTTAAACGACGCGTTAAAATATCTTCTGGCGGGCTTGCTACTAGAGTTGCGGACGCAGGTACGGTTGTAGTAATTGCAACTTCTGGAGCTGTGGCTGCTATAACGGGTGCTGGTGCCATGGGTGCTGGTGTCATGGGTGCTGGTGCTGCTGGTACAGCTGTAGTTTCTGGCGCTGTTGTGAGCGCAATCTGAGGCGTTGATGTTGTCATTGCAATAGGCTCAGTAGGCAAAGTTAAGATTGGCTCAGCGCTTGCAACAGGGGACACGGCAGCCGCTTTTGCTGGCGCTGGTTTTGCTGTAACTTCAGCTTGCTTAGCTTGTTGTATAGATGATTTTTGCGCCCATATACTGATGCCGTAACCAAGCACCAAACCCAATGTCAGCAAAGCGCCCAGCATTAACATCTGCGATTTTTTTGCTTGTTTTTTCGATGCTTCTATACCAAATTCACTATCGCCAATAGCCGCTTGTACATGCTTTGGGGTGACTTGATATTCGTTATCTGCAAACGCTGCCAGCAACGATTTATCAGCCAAAATATTCACGCGTCGCACTAGGCCTTCTGCCGAGGCTGCGATTTTAACAATAGCGTTTTTTGAGAATAAATGTGGGCCAAAATAACCTGCTGCACGCAGTCTAAATATCAGATATTCGCCGATTTCTTTTGTTTGCAAAGGGGCTAAATTAAAGCTGTGCGTAATGCGCTCGCGTAGTTGGCGGATATTGGTTTGATTGAGGTTTTCATCCAGCTCTGGTTGGCCAAATAACACAATTTGCAACAGCTTATCGTGCTTGGTTTCTAAGTTAGAAAGTAGGCGAATTTCTTCTAAAGTGGCCAGCGGCATGCCTTGCGCTTCTTCCACAAAAATCACCACTTGCTTACCCGCTGCATGGCGCGCCAATAGGTGCTGCTGGAGCACCTGCATAACTTTTAATCTATCTGCATTTTTGGGTAATTTTAGTTGCAACTCAAACGCAATCGCATGCAATACGTCTTCTGGCGCAACACTCGGATTAGCGAGATAAATGCTCTCGACTTTATCGGGCAACATGGTTTGCAACATGCGGCACAACATGGTTTTGCCGCTACCCACTTCGCCCACCACTTTTACGATGCCTTCGCCGCTGTTAATAGCGTAGATTAAGGCATCTAGCACCGCGCCGCGATTACCACCTGTATAAAAAACTTCGGTATTTGGGGTGATTTTGAAGGGCGGCTCTTTTAAGCCAAAGTGTGCATAATACATTGGCTTAAATTAATTCTCTTCTTGTAGCTGAATGCGGCTGTATAAGGTAGTGCGATTAATGCCCAACATTTTTGCTGCTTGGCTTAAATTGCCATGCGTAATGCGCATAGCAGCATCTACATAAGCTTTTTCCCACGATTTAAGCACTTGATCTAAACTCACGTTAGCCTCGTTTTGTAAATGTTGCAACGCATAACTCGATAAATCACCATTATTACTGATACCAGTGCCAATTGGAGAGCCAGCGCCATCTACCTCATTATGACGTGATAAATCTAGCTCGGCAGATAGTTGCATCTCGCTAACGGTTTGACCAGCATATTTGGCGATTAAACGGATAATAATGTTGCGTAGCTCACGCACATTGCCTGGAAAGTGGTAGCTTAACCAGCGCGATTTAGCTTTATCATCTAATTTGAAAATTTGCTCGCCAGTTTCGCGTGCATAAAACGTAATGAAATGGTCGAGCAAAATCAGGCTATCTTCCGCCAAATCGCGTAATGGCGGAACCCTTACGGCAAATACGCCCAAACGATGATACAAATCGGACCTAAAGTTACCTGCGCGCACTTCTGCGCGCAAATCTCGATTGGTTGCCGCCACAACACGCGCCTTGCTCTTGCGTACTTGCGTTTCACCCACGCGCGTGTATTCGCCATTTTCCAGCACGCGCAATAATTTGGCCTGCATTTCTAAGGGCAACTCGCCAATTTCATCCAAGAAAAGCGTACCTTCACTTACATCTTCAAAATAACCCGCGCTGGCCGTACTAGCGCCAGTAAACGCCCCTTTGGCGTGACCAAATAGTATAGATTCTGCCAACATGGGCGAAATAGCGGCACAATTAATAGACAAATAAGGCTGTTTAATGCGCTTGCTAAAGCGATGAAAGTTGCTGGCCACGCGCTCTTTACCGCTACCAGATTCGCCCTCTATCAGCACGGGGAAAGGCGAATCGGCAAATTGGCGAATTTGCGTAATGAGCGTTTGCATGGGCAAACTCTCGCCTATCATGCCGCCATTTTTGTCTTCTTCAGGCTTAGGCCGCGTTTCACTAAGCTCTACACTTTGTACTTTTAACGAGTTTAAAAGCAGCTCTCTAAGCTTATCAACATCGCAAGGTTTGGGGATAAAATCGAGCGCGCCTAAAGCCAGCGCGTGCTTCACATTGACATCGTCACTTTGACCAGAAAGCACATGAATTTTCATGGTGGGAGAATGTGCAAGCAATTCACCAATCATTTTAAAGCCCTCGTCAGGCTTATGCTGCATAGGCGGCAAGCCTAAATCGACCAAGGCCAAGGCTGGTGGTGCATCAAGCTGGCGCAACAAACTTTTAGCTTGTGTTCGAGAATCTGCTACGCACACTTCAAAGTGTTTGCTTAGCACAAAATGCAAGGTATCTGTAATGAGCGGGTCATCATCAATGATGATAAGCACCGGACGAAGCTCAGCCATTGCTAATCCTTCCTTTTTACAACGATTATTAGTTCTTATTATTAGAGATACTATAACCGTTATGGGGCGGGCTATCAATGGTAGGCGGTTTAAAACGAATACAAGGCATGTAATAGTCTAAATAAAATGTGTTAGACGAACTCACAAGTTCTAAATTTGTCACTATTTTATATTTGTTTTTTTAAACTCTGCCACCCTATGGAATTAATAACTGCCCGCCCAGAAGGCTTATATTGCCCGCCTGGCGATTTTTATATTGACCCTTGGCGTCAAGTTGAGCGTGCCGTTATTACGCACGGTCATGGCGACCATGCACGCTCTGGCCACAGCCACTATTTAGCCGCAGCCTCAGGCGAAGGCATATTACGCAAACGCTTGGGTGCAAATATTGATTTACTTTCATTGCAATATGGTGAAACCATCAATCATCACGGGGTTAAGTTAAGCCTGCACCCCGCTGGGCATGTGCTTGGCTCAGCGCAAGTACGTTTGGAGTATAAGGGTGAGGTGTGGGTGGCTTCGGGTGACTATAAAACAGAAGATGATGGTACCTGCGCGCCATTTGAAAGTGTGCGTTGCCATACTTTTATTACAGAATCCACTTTTGGCCTGCCTATTTACCGTTGGCAGCCACAAAGTGAGATTTTTGCTGATATTAACCAATGGTGGCAGAGCAATGCCGATAATAATAAGACCAGTGTGTTGTATTGTTATGCTTTCGGCAAAGCACAGCGATTGCTTTCAGGTCTTAACCTAGCCATTGGTTCAATTTTAGTGCATGGGGCGGTTGAACCTTTAAACCGTGTGTATCGAGAAGCTGGGGTTAATTTGCCACATACTCAATATGTAAGTGAAATGGCAGACACAGCACAAATAGGTAAAAGTATTGTGTTAGCACCGCCCTCTGCACAAACCACACCTTGGATGAAGCGCTTTGGCGATTATTCGGATGCTTTTGCCAGCGGCTGGATGCAGTTGCGTGGCACGCGAAGACGTCGCGGTGTAGATCGTGGTTTTATCATGTCGGATCATGCCGATTGGCCTGGTTTAAATAGTGCGATTAATGCAACAGGCGCAGAGCGCGTATTTGTGACGCATGGTCAAGTAGATACCATGGTGCGATGGCTTTGCGAGCAAGGTTTAGATGCACAGGAGTTTAGTACAGAATACGGTGAAGAAGCGGCCGAGGCAGAAACGCACTTGTTACCTGAGTCGCCAGCAGAATCCGAAGCCAATATTGAGATGGATATTAACAAGGCAACCGTTTGAAAGCGTTTGCCAACTTATACGCCAAGTTAGACGCAACCACTAGCAGCAATGCAAAATTAGCCGCTTTGCAGGATTATTTTTTGAAAGCCGCACCTGAAGACGCCGCTTGGGCGGTGTATTTTCTTTCTGGTGGGCGTCCTCGTCAGCTGGTGCCAACTAAGCTGCTACGCCAGCTGACTTTGTCTGCATCGGGATTGCCAGAATGGTTATTTGTAGAAAGCTACCAAGCCGTGGGTGATTTGGCCGAAACCATGACTTTATTATTGCCAACATCGCCCCATACTTCAGATGAAAGCTTGGCAGATTGGATAGAAAATAGGTTGTTGCCCTTACGAGGCCTGCCACCTGAAATTTTAATGACGCAATTGTTACCATTGTTGCAACAGCTTGATAAATTGAGCCAGTTAGTCTGCATTAAGCTGATAACTGGCAGTTTTCGCGTTGGTGTTTCACGCCTTTTAGTCACACGCGCACTGGCTGCTGTGTCGGGCATTGACGCAAAACGTATTGCACAGAGATTAGTTGGCTACATGGATCTTTCTGCACGCCCATCTGCGGCGCATTACCTAAAGCTTATTGCACCTGTAACTGAAGGTGAAGATGAGCGCTTAGATGGTCAGCCCTACCCTTTTTTCTTAGCGCATCCTTTGCAATTAGCTACAGACCAACTTGAGGCGCAGCTTGGCAGCCCAGACCAATGGCTGGTGGAATGGAAATGGGATGGCATTCGCTCGCAGCTGGTAAAACGCGATGGTCAGCTATGGATATGGTCACGCGGCGAGGAGCTTGTGACAGACCGCTTCCCCGAGCTAAATGTGCTGGTAGATTATTTGCCCGATGGCACGGTTATTGATGGCGAGCTAGTGGTATGGAAGGCCGATTTAAATGTCAATGAAGAACAAACCATTGAACACGAGCAAAATATTCGTCAAAATAATGAGCAAAATACGGGACAAGTACAGCCGTTTGCTTTATTACAACAACGCATTGGCCGTAAAATCTTAAACGCCAAAATATTAGAAAACATTCCTGTGGTGATATTGGCTTACGATTTATTAGAATGGCAAGGACAAGATTGGCGCCAACGGCCGCAACTGGCAAGGCGAGAGCAATTAGAAAAAGTAGTTAGCGAATGTGCAAAGTCGCAACTCCAAATATCCCCATTATTAACGGGTGAAAGCTGGCAAGATTTAAACCGCCAGCGAGAAACATCGCGCAGCTTGGGTGTTGAAGGCTTTATGCTAAAAGCTAAGCAGGCGCAATATGGCGTGGGTCGCACCAAAGATGTTGGCGTGTGGTGGAAGTGGAAAATAGATCCTTATACAATTGATGCCGTACTTATTTATGCACAAACTGGCCACGGCCGTCGCGCCAACCTTTATACGGATTATACTTTTGCAGTGTGGGATGGCGCGGATAATGTGCTTGAGCGCAAACTAGTACCATTCGCAAAAGCTTATTCTGGCCTTACAGATGCAGAAATGCGCGAAGTAGATGCCATTATCCGTAAAACTACCGTTGAAAAATTTGGCCCTGTGCGTAGCGTAACGCCTAGTATGGTTTTTGAGCTGGGCTTTGAAGGCATTGCGTTAAGTTCACGCCATAAAAGCGGTATTGCAGTGCGCTTTCCGCGTATGTTGCGCTGGCGTCAGGATAAACTAGTAGCAGAAGCAGATACGTTGCAAACCTTACAGGCGTTGTTGCCACAAGCTTCACGTGATATAAAAAATATTGAGCCTGTTGCCTCGGTATGACACTCGAAATCATTACTGTGCAAACGCCATTAAATGTAGCTAATAATAAGCTGGATAACAAATTTGATACTCAAAAATCTACAAAATTTTCACTAAGCAACACTTGGTTTTGTCAGCATGGTTGGCAGCCGTTTCCATTTCAAAAGCAAGTTTGGCAAGCAGTTGCTAAAGGTCAATCGGGGTTGCTGCATGCCACCACTGGCGCGGGCAAAACTTATGCGGTGTGGATGGCTGCCATAGAACACTTTGCTAAAAATGCTGTAATTGCCGAAAAAAACGTAGCACCAAATACTGAAAAGCCAGTTAAAACTGCCAAACGTAAACCTGTTACGCAGCCACTTACGGTGTTATGGATTACGCCCATGCGCGCACTGGCTGCTGATACCAAGCGCGCTTTAATGGTTCCAGTTATGGAATTAAAATTAGATTGGAGTGTGGGGCTTCGCACTGGCGACACTAGCAGCGCCGAACGCACGCGCCAATCTAAGCGCCTGCCAACGGCATTGATTACGACGCCAGAAAGCTTGACCCTTTTATTAACGCGCCCAGATGCCGCAGCAACCTTTGCCAGCTTGCAAATGGTAGTGGTAGATGAATGGCATGAGTTAATTGGTAACAAACGCGGCGTGCAGCTGCAACTGGCGCTGGCAAGATTGCGTAAATGGCAACCAGCGCTTATTACTTGGGGCTTATCAGCCACGCTGGGTAACTTGCAACACGCAATGGATGTGCTTATTCCAGCTGCAACTAATCCAACACTGGTACAAGGCAAGCTGGCTAAAGACCTCATTGTGGATACGCTTTTGCCAGCTGGCATTGAACGTTTTCCGTGGGCGGGGCATTTAGGCTTGCGTATGTTGCCGCAAGTAGTAGCGCAAATTGAATCTAGCGCTAGCAGTTTGATTTTTACCAACACGCGCTCGCAGTGCGAAATATGGTATCAAGCCTTGCTAGAAGCGCGACCTGACTGGGCTGGCATCATCGCGCTGCATCATGGCTCATTAGATAGGCAGGTGCGAGAATGGGTAGAGCTTGGCTTAAAAGAAGGCCGCCTTAAAGCGGTGGTTTGTACCTCAAGCTTAGATTTAGGCGTGGATTTTTTACCTGTAGAACGCGTATTGCAAATTGGCTCGCCCAAAGGTGTAGCACGCCTAATGCAACGCGCTGGGCGGTCTGGCCATGCACCAGGCCGCGCCTCTCGCTTAACCATGGTGCCTACTAATAGCTTAGAATTAATCGAATCAATCGCCGCGCAAGATGCCATCACTGCACGCAATATAGAGCCGCGTGAATCGCCAAATAAGCCGCTAGACGTGCTGGTTCAACATTTAGTGACGATTGCATTAGGCGGCGGATTTATTGCAGAAGATTTACTTGCAGAAGTGCGTAGTTGCTACGCCTATCAACACTTAACCGATGATGAATGGCGCTGGGCATTAGCCTTTGTGCAGCACGGCGGCGAATCGCTCACTGCCTACCCCGATTACCGCCGTGCGATTCCCGATGAAAATGGCGTTTGGCATGTGCCAGACGCGCATTTGGCAAGACGGCATCGCATGAGCATTGGCACTATTGTTAGCGATTCCAACATGATAGTTAAATTTTGGAGCAAAAGTGCATCTGGCAAAAGCTTAGGCTCGGTAGAAGAAAATTTTATTGCAAGATTAAAAACGGGTGATCACTTTTTATTTGGCGGTAGATTGTTAAAACTAGTGCGGGTGCATGAAATGACGGCTTACGTGAGCAAAGCCACGGGTAAAAAAGCCGCCGTGCCGCGCTGGAACGGGGGCAGACTGCCACTTTCTACAGAGCTAGCCAATGCCATTGTTGCGCGCATGGATGCCGCAGCACATGACCACTTTGATGGCCCTGAAATGCAAATGGTAAAGCCTTTGTTGCAAATACAAAGCCAATGGTCTGCACTGCCAACTAATTTAACCTTGCTTGCAGAATCGCTGCACTCTCGCGAAGGTTGGCATTTATTTTTGTACCCCTATGCTGGCCGTAACGTACATTTAGGCCTAGCCAGTCTGTTAGCTTGGCGCATTGCTAAGCAGCAACCAAACACATTTTCTATTGCAATAAACGATTATGGTTTAGAGCTACTTTCTGCTACGCCTGTAGATTGGCAAGCGATTTTTAAGCAAGATATATTTAGTTTAGATAATTTGCTTGAAAACGTGATTGGTAGCCTGAACGCTGGTGAACTTGCACAACGACGTTTTAGAGAAATTGCACGCATTTCTGGGCTAATTTTTGCGGGATTTCCTGGTGCCAACAAAAACACCAAACAGGTACAAGCATCATCAAGCTTATTTTTTGATGTGTTTCGCAAATACGACCCGAGCAATTTGTTGCTCTCTCAAGCACAAAACGAAGTATTGCAACAGGAGCTGGAAATTACACGCTTATCTGAAACCTTACAAAAATTACAGCGTAAAAAGCTGCAACTTGTACCCATTATTAGACCCACGCCGTTTGCTTTTTCATTATTAGTAGAGCGATTGCGTGAAAGTTTAAGTTCAGAAAAATTAGCAGACCGCATTACTCGCATGGTGGCAGATTTAGAAAAAGCAGCAGGCGCAGGGAGCTATATTCCCAATGAAACTGTGCAAGAACAGACAGAATTTAATGAGACGGAACAAGGGGTAAAAAAACGAGAGCGTATGCGTAAAACAGGCTTACCACGCGCTAAAATAATCGCGCCTAAACCGCGTCATGCTTTTTAGCACACCATGTTTTTTTGTAACCCAGGCAGCGTATGAAATCTAAACATTCTTTAGTTATCAATAATCAAGAATTTTTATTGCTTGCAGACAAAGCAATTTATTGGGCAAAACATAAAGCGTTATTAATAGCAGATGCCCATTTTGGCAAGGCTGCCGCTTATCGTGCGCTAGGTCAGCCTGTGCCGCAAGGCACTACAGTTGAAAATATTAGGCGATTAAACGTGTTAATAGCGCAATACCCCACCGAGCAATTAATTTTTCTAGGTGATTTTTTACATGCGCCAAAATCTCATGCAAAAGCTACTTTGGATGCGCTACGCAACTGGCGTCATCTACATGCAGATATAAAGTGCGTTTTGGTGCGGGGCAATCACGATTTAAAAGCAGGCGATCCACCGCCAGATTTGAACATTCAGATAGTGACAGAGCCTTATTTAATTGACGATTTTGCTTTGCAACACATGCCAAATCTGCATAAAACGCATCATGTTATTGCAGGTCATATTCACCCAACCTATCGCTTACACGGCAAGGGTAGGCAAAGCCTAACTTTACCTTGTTTTCACCACGATTCAGCACTGACCTTGTTACCCTCATTTGGTGATTTTACTGGCGGGTTCATCTTGCAGAAAAAAATCAATAGCAAAATTTTCGTGACCGATAGCCAATATGTTTGGCCTATTTTAATTTAACACACGTTAAACTGCAGTTCAAACCCTTAGCCTATGCATCGCGATTACATTGTGGAAATAAACAGAGACATAGCTAATGATTAATTGATTGATTAGCTAGAAAACTGGGGTGGCTGATGGGGCTCGAACCCACGACAACAGGAATCACAATCCTGGACTCTACCAACTGAGCTACAACCACCATTGAAACTGACACTAATATGGTCTGCCCGACAGGAATCGAACCTGTAACCCCCAACTTAGAAGGTTGGTGCTCTATCCGGTTGAGCTACGGGCAGATGCGTTACAAGAACGATTACTTAAAACTAGACCAAAAAACTGGTCGGCGTGGAGAGATTCGAACTCCCGACATCCTGCTCCCAAAGCAGGCGCGCTACCAGGCTACGCTACACGCCGAAGTGCAGAAATATAGCGCAAACAGGGCATTTGGTCAATTCTTATATGTTAAAATGTTGCTTTATTTCAAATTAAAGTTTGAATTGCAGGCATGACAGCACAAATAATTGATGGTAAAGCCATTGCACATGAATTACTCAACAACATTAAATCGAAAATTGATAGTCGCATTGCCGCAAGCAAACGTGCACCTTGTCTCGCTGTGGTTTTGGTAGGCGCAGACCCCGCCTCTGCAATTTACGTGCGTAATAAGCGTAAAGCTTGCGAAAAAATCGGCGTTCGCTCTATCTCGCACGATTTACCTGCCAGCACTAGCGAAGCCGATTTATTTGCATTAATTGATCGCTTAAATGGTGATTCAAGTGTTGATGGCATTTTGGTGCAATCACCATTACCCCCGCAAATACGTGACGAGGCGATAATCGAGCGCATCAGCGTGCATAAAGATGTAGATGGCTTCCATCCCTACAACATTGGGCGGTTGACGGTGCGCCAACCTACGCTTCGATCATGCACGCCTTTTGGCGTCATCAAAATGTTGCAGGCCAGCAATATTAATTTAATGGGCTTAGATGCGGTGATTGTCGGCGTTTCAAACCACGTTGGCCGCCCGATGGCGCTAGAATTATTGCTAGCAGGTTGCACCATTACCAGCTGCCATCGCCACACCAAAGATTTAGCAGGCAAAGTTAAAAGTGCCGATTTAGTGGTAGTAGCCGCAGGCAAAGCTGGCCTAGTGCAAGGCGATTGGATTAAAAAAGGCGCCATAGTAGTGGATATTGGCATTAACCGCTTGAGTGACGGCACAATTTGTGGCGATGTTGATTTTAATGCCGCAAAACAACGTGCCAGTTACATTACACCCGTGCCAGGTGGCGTTGGCCCAATGACAGTTGCAACGCTCATGGAAAATACATTGTTAGCTCTAGAGTTAAGCGAAGCAAAATAATTTAAAAATCTAAAATCAATTTTTGCAAATTTTTGCATATCGCACACATTAGGTGTAAACTCGCGCGATTAAATTTTAAAATTGTTTGATTAGCATTCGCTTTTATTTTAACAAGTAACTGATTTTATTATAAAAAAGTAGCTGGATACAATATGGCAGAAACCCTCACAAAAGCATTTACCCCTTATCAGCCAAAACCTGATGAAGAGTACATGAACAAAAATCAACTTAAACATTTTCGTGGCATATTAAATGGCTGGAAATCTGAGCTAAGCCACGACATAGACCGCACCGTGCATACCATGCAAGATGAAGTCACCATGTTCGCCGACCCCAACGACCGCGCCAGCCAAGAATCTGACATGACGCTAGAGCTGCGTAACCGCGACCGCGAACGCAAACTCATCAAAAAAATCGAAGAAACCCTACGCAATATCGATGCCGATGAATACGGCTACTGCGAAGGCTGTGGCGTAGAAATCGGCCTAAAACGCCTAGAAGCGCGCCCAACAGCTACGCTTTGTATTGATTGCAAAACGTTGGATGAGATGCGCGAGAAACAAGTCGCTAAGTAATTAGCTGCTTGTTTTAGATTGCTGGCCAAGCAAGGGAATTAAGCCTATAATTCGTATATGAACGTTAAGCCAACAGTAGTTTCACTATTTACAGGATGCGGTGGCTCCGATGCTGGCGTCATAAAAGCAGGCTTTGATGTCATCATGGCCAATGACATTATTCCATACGCAAAAGATGTTTATACCGCCAACCATCCCGAAACAGATTATGTTTTGGGTTCGGTTGCAAAAATTGAAACCTTCCCAAAATCTGATTTATTAGTAGGCTGCTATCCCTGCCAAGGCTTTTCTCAGGGCGGAGTAAGAAAAGCTGACAGTACAATCAATTATCTCTACCTAGAATTTGCACGCGCCCTAAATGCTATTAAGCCCAAAGCTTTTATTGTCGAAAATGTATCTGGTATGGTGCGCTCTAACTATAGACATTTATTAGAACATCAAATAAAAGTGTTTAGTGAAGCTGGATACAATGTGCAATACCAAGTTTTAAATGCAGCTCAATATGGCGTTGCTCAAGAGCGTAAACGTATTTTTATTGTAGGCATTAGAAATGACTTTGACTTAACCTATAAGTTTCCAGATATTACACATGGACTTGGATTGCCTGATGCATATTTAACTATTAAAGATGCAATCGGCGATTTGCCACTATGGCCAGAAGGTGAATACTACAACTACGACTTTCATTGGTATTACATGTCAAGAGATCGCAGAAGAGAGTGGTCTGAACCCTCAAAAACCATAGTAAGCAACCCAAGACACATGCCTCTTCACCCTGTAAGCCCAATAATGACAAAGCTTGGTGACGATAAATGGGCTTTTACAACCGAAGAAGATGCCAGAAGATTTAGCTATCGTGAAGCAGCGCGGTTGCAAGGCTTTTCAAAAAACTTCATATTCCCAGAAACCGATAACTCAAGCCTCGATATGAAATATAAGGTTGTTGGTAATGCTGTTCCTCCGCCTTTATTTGAAGCCGTAGCAAAAGGTTTGCCAGATATTTGGAATTAAGCTAAGTCACTTTGTACGGTCTTAATAATTTTTCCTATTATTAGCTGAACTTCACTGCTTCTGATTTTATCGCTACTGGCAGCTTGCAATACGATTCTTGCCCTATCAAAAAAGACACTAGCAGACTTTCTTGATGCATGCAGCATAAAGTCATCTTTAGTATGAGCAGGGGTAAAAAATACTTTTACGGGTTCGACAGGAAAGCTTTCAACCCAATCCCCTATGATGTTTTTGTATCGTAGCTCTGCAAGCTTATCGTCATCAATCCAATTTTTACCGCAGGCACACTGACCTAAAAGATATAATTGTCCTGTACGTCCATCAACACTTTTTTTCCAAGCTACAATGTCAACACCACATTCTTTAGCATCTCTAGGGCTAGGGTCTTCTGGGAAACCTTCTTTTGGATTCCAATTCCACTCCCCCATCATATTTCCTGATATGTGACGAACCTTTTCTATTAATGCTTTAAGCCTTTTAGGTTCGCCAATGCCTCTAGGCCAACCAGTTCTATAAGACTGCGAATCTGATCCTAGATAAATTTCACTTACAATACAAGAAAGAAACTCAAAATGCCTTGGTAAATATTTATATTTACCTGTAGTCAAATTATTTGCTTGGCTAATGCATAGTAGCGCTTCATATAATCGAGAATTATTTGCTGGGGGACAATACTGAAGAGATGCTCCAGTTAATTTAAACGGGTACAAATCACACATCAAATGAATACGACGTTCTATCTCTTCAATTGTTGCTCCATCGGCATTATCAAGCTGAATATCTTCTTTAGCCCAATCTTCAACTTCAGCATTACTTTGTGCATCAAAATCGTCTAGAGCATCAGCAATACGCTCATCCGCTGTTCCTGATCTAATACTAGCTGTATTCTCGATTAACGCTCTAATTTCGGCTTGATCAGCATTAATAGTGATATTTTGATTGTGATGCTTATTCACCCATTTATTATTTTGCTTTGATGCCATATCAGCCTATGAGGACAAATCATCGACGGATTGATCTGAGGCAAGCCTCATCCTAGAGTAAACGTCTTTAGCAAGATTAAGAACTTTAGAGGTTTTTGGCAGAAATTTTTGCGCTTCTGATGGCTCTATTCCACCTTGAGCTAGGGTACTGGTTATGCTTGAAAGTTGCTCTACGCACTCTGTTAACCCTTCACTTATTTGATCTGAAATTGGTTGGAATATTTTCTGAATTTCTTCCACCGTTTTGCCGCGACGTAAATAAACAATTTTTTCTGAGTCAGCTAATAAGCTGGCCAAATCCCCTAATTGTCGTGAATCCCCTATAGACGGCCTGATACCTTTAGCGCTATTACCAAATAGCGCATCTAGTAAAACTGAGGCATCATCCAATTTTTCTAATGGAACTGGATTTTTTATTGGTGTGGCTGATGTTATTCCAAGAAATTTTTTTGCTGGAGGAGAACCCAAAAGCGTATAAATCCATGAAAAAGGGTATTTAGTATTACTGCCACGCCCTTTTCTATAGCTGTCTTCTGGGTTGAATTTTGATGATGCAATCAGCTGAGTTACAAAATAAAAGCCTTCAAGCATTCTGGAAATAGTCCCCGTCTTTTCCCCTATCATCGTTGTTACTTCAGCCAGTGTTAAGTTATTCTCATCAATAACTTTTGCCACCCAAGCTGCTTTAGCATAGGAGTCCCATGGCTGGGCAGCAGCAATATGCCTGACTCCAAGGTAGCTTATTATTTCTTTTTCATCTTCATGGTCACCATATACGATTGCAGGTATTTGCGACTCAGGAAGATGCTTCAAGTTTTTTTCTATGTTTCTTCTTCTGGCGGCTTGGTTTGTAGCTCTGGGGTCATCTGCCAAAATCAAACAGGCCGCAAGCCTTCGGTTTCCCTCTAATACTCTAAGTTTATCCGACCCTTTAATTTCACGAGCAATAATCGGCTCTGCTGTAAAATAACCATTAACTGCCAATGAACTAAGGACATCATCTATGCCATATTCATTTACAATTAAGTCTAGAATTTCCGTTTGATTTGTTATTTTTCCAACTTCTGAACCAAATCTTGGGTTATTTTCATCAAACTGTAATCGTTCAAGGTCAATTTTTTCAACCTGTTTAACTTTTTGTTCGCTCATATATTTATCCGTGTATAGATTAGGTTTACTATAAACCCCTACAGGACAAGATTATTTCACATTTCTTACTTTATTTCTGATTTTTTAAAATATTATGAAAGCTTCTAACTCGGCCTCTCTGAAGCGGTTTTTATAAACAAAAAAGCCCGCTTGCGCGGGCTTTTTAACAACTCAAACCAACTTACTCGTCAGCTTCTGTTTCGGCTTTCACTTCGCGCACTGGCGCGTCGATTAGGGCTTTCATGCTTAGGCGCACTTTGCCTTTGTCGTCGATTTCTACTACTTTTACTTTAACGATGTCGCCTTCTTTTACAAAATCGCTCACCGCATTTACACGTTGGTGCGCGATTTGTGAGATGTGCACTAGGCCGTCTTTACCTGGTAGCAAGCTAACCACTGCACCGAAGTCTAGAATTTTAACTACTGGGCCTTCGTAGATTTGGCCTACTTCAACTTCTGCGGTAATTTCGGCAATTCTACGTTGTGCTTCGGCGCCTTGTTCTGCACTGGTGCAGGCAATTTTAATGGTGCCGTCATCTTCAATATCAATGCTGGTGCCAGTTTCTTCGGTAAGCGCGCGAATGACTGCGCCGCCTTTACCAATCACGTCACGGATTTTATCCGCATTAATTTTCATGGTAATAATGCGCGGTGCAAAAGCTGACATTTCAGTGTTTACATCGCTCATGGCGGCTTTCATAATGCCTAAAATATGCGCGCGGCCTTCTTTGGCTTGCGCCAAAGCCACATGCATAATTTTTGCGGTAATGGCAGTAATTTTAATGTCCATTTGCAGCGCAGTAATGCCGTCGTCTGTGCCTGCTACTTTAAAATCCATGTCGCCTAGGTGATCTTCATCACCCAAAATATCAGTGAGCACCGCAACGCGGTTGCCCTCTTTAATCAAGCCCATGGCGATACCTGCCACGTGATTTTTAAGCGGTACGCCTGCGTCCATCATGGCTAAACTGCCGCCACATACCGATGCCATTGAGCTTGAACCGTTTGATTCGGTAATTTCTGACACGATACGCACGGTGTAGCCAAACTCTTCAGGCGAAGGCAAAGCGGCAATCAGCGCGCGTTTTGCCAAGCGGCCATGGCCGATTTCGCGGCGTTTTGGTGTGCCCACGCGGCCAGTTTCACCAGTTGCATACGGAGGCATGTTGTAATGCAACATAAAGCGATCTTTAAACTCGCCTTGCAGCGCGTCAATCACTTGCTCGTCGCGGCCTGTGCCTAGCGTGACTACTACCAGCGCTTGCGTTTCGCCGCGCGTAAATAGCGCAGAGCCATGCGTGCGTGGCAACACGCCTGTACGCACGGTAATTGGACGCACGGTGCGGGTATCGCGACCATCAATACGTGGCTCGCCATTTAAAATTTGACTTCGCACGGTTTTGGCTTCTAAATTGAAAATTTCAGCTTTGATTTTGTTGGCTTCTTCGGTTGAGGTCGCATCAGTAATCAAGGTGCTGATGACGCGATTTTTAATTTCGTCTAACTTGGCAGAACGCGCGCCTTTGGCTTTAATTTGGAAGGCAGCGTTAATATCCGCCGCCGCTAAATCGGCCACTTTTGCGATGATTGCGGTATCTGGCTCAGGTGCTGTCCAATCCCAAGCGTCTTTACCCGCTTCATGAGCTAAATCGCTAATCATTTTAATTACCGCTTGCATTTGCTCGTGACCAAACACCACCGCGCCTAGCATCACTTCCTCTGATAACTCTTTGGCTTCCGATTCCACCATCATCACGGCAGATTCAGTTGCAGCCACTACCAAATCAAGTGATGATTCTGTAAGTTGGGTTTTGGTTGGGTTCAACACATATTCGTCATTAATGTAACCCACGCGCGCCGCGCCTAGTGGGCCGAAAAACGGAATGCCTGATAATGACATGGCAGCAGATGCGCCGATAATCGCAGGAATATCTGAATCAATTTCTGGGTCACTTGACAACACCGTCGCCACAACTTGCACTTCGTTCAAAAACGCTTCTGGGAATAATGGGCGTAATGGACGGTCGATTAAGCGTGATGTTAATGTTTCTTTTTCTGAAGGACGGCCTTCGCGCTTGAAGAAACCACCGGGAATTTTGCCAGCGGCGTAAGTTCTTTCCATGTAATCCACGGTAAGCGGGAAAAAATCTTGACCTGCTTTTACTTCACTTTTGCTGGTCACTGCAACTAAAACCACGGTATCGCCATAACTCACCAGCACAGCCGCATCGGCTTGGCGAGAAATTTCGCCTGTTTCAATAGTGAGCTCATGCGCACCGTATTGAATACTTTTTTTAACTTTATTAAACATAACTTTTTCCTTTTATTTTCAATTGGTTGCTATTCACTACCCAATAGCAACCGTTTCAATTAACCGCATTATTAGTGATAACTAAATTACATTTACTACCAAACAAAAAAGCCGACGCATATCACCATGCAATCGGCTTTCTACTTCAATTATAAAAGTGAGCCACTTTTATAATAATTATTTACGCAGACCTAAACGCTCAATCAATGTTTGATAACGGGCTAAGTTTTCGCTTTTTAAATAATCCAATAAACGACGACGTTGACTTACCATCGCCAATAAACCACGACGTGAGTGGTTATCTTTTTTGTTAGATTTAAAATGCTCGCTCAAATAAGCAATACGGCTGGTAATCAGCGCCACTTGCACTTCTGGGCTGCCTGTGTCGCCTTTAGCTTGTTGAAAATCACCAATGATTTTGGCGCGGTCTGCTGCTGTAGTTGCCATCTTTAATATCCTTATATAAAACTGATAGTTAGCGTCAATGCAAAAGCAGGCGTTTAAATCTGAAACCCGCGAATGCATTCATTTACAATGAACCGCGCATTTTAATCTTTATCTGGTTTGTTATCAAGCAATTATTGTGTTGTGTTTGCTAATTAAAAGCCATTTAACTGGCTAGCGAGGCATGTTGGCAGCAATCACTCTGGCTTGATTTTTACTATTTTGTTTAGGTTGATACGTCGCCATATCGGCGTTTTGTATGACGTATTATTTTTTAACGAGTCTTTTCGGCGCGATTTTGCCATCGCTCTGTAAAAAACCTAAGCCTAAAAAAATATTATTCTCGTCATACAAACGCAAATCGCCATGTGGAGTTTTACTGGCCATCCACACCGCTTGACCTTGCATCATATAATAAGTCGCATCCGCGTTTAATATTATTTTAGGCACGCTTTCTATCGCGGAATCTACAGGTAATAACAATGCATCGCGGGCTTCAATACTCAGGCTTTCTAGCTGTTCTATTGTTATGGCTTGCGGCAATAAATAGCCTGCAGTTTCGGTGCGGCGCAGGCCAATTAAATGTGCACCACAACCCAATTTTGCACCAATGTCTTCTGCCAGGGTACGAATATACGTGCCTTTACTACAAACGACAGTAATTTGTGCAACATCCACTTCAAACTTATCTAAAACAATATTTTGTATGCGAATTAAACGTGGCTGACGGGCAATATCCACGCCCTCTCTGGCGTATTCGTATAAAGCCTTGCCTTCATGCTTTAAGGCTGAATACATGGGTGGAATTTGTGAGATTTCACCTATAAATTGCTGGCTAGCGGCTTGAAATTGGTTTTGCGAAACTTTAACTGGGGCGGTTGTTAGCACTTCGCCTTCTGCATCGCCAGTGGTGGTGGTTGCACCTAATTGAATGGTTGCGAAGTAAGTTTTATCAGCATCGGTAACATATTGTGCAAACTTAGTCGCTTCACCCAAGCAAATTGGTAACAAGCCAGTCGCCAGCGGATCTAACGTGCCAGTGTGGCCTGCTTTGGCGGCCTGATACAGCCATTTTACTTTTTGTAAAGCTTGGTTAGATGAAAATCCGAGTGGTTTATCGAGTAATAAAACACCGTTGATGTTTCTTTTAATGCGTTTGAATTGCAATTTAGATTAAATAAAATTTGAGTAAAGTAAACGTTGTTTAGGATTTATCTTTTTCATTAGACTCGCCTAGTTTATTATCTGAGGCACGCGCAGCATCAATTAACTGCGACATTTTCATGCCGATATCAATGGAGGCATCATAGACAAAATGCAATTGCGGAACCGTTCTAAGCAACATGCGCTTGGCCACTTGCGTGCGCAAAAAGCCTGCAGATTTC